>NZ_JARDAK010000005.1:0-272095 GCF_056470645.1 Pseudoalteromonas sp. TP27
TGTGTTTCAGGAGTATGGTGTTTTCAATGGATAATGGTGACGTAAAGATGGTAGAAGCAAAAATGGAGTTAGAACGTATTTCTGAGCTTCAAAAGTATAAAGAAGAATTTGAGAAGCTTGGTTCAAATGACTGGGGGCTTAAAGACTTTCTTTCTATTATTGCGCCATTTGGCTTACTTCTACTTGCCAATACTTTCTTTACAATCGAGAGAAGGAAAATAAACTAGACATCCACTCTAAATTTTTTTAGGAGCTGTTTTTAAAGGTTTTTTACTTGAATCTAAGTTCGAAATAAAGTAAGCACAAAGAAATAACCCAGCCATAGCTTTATCAAAATTAGCATAAAGGGTAAAAGTAATCGCATCGCTGGTAATACGCTCATTTATAACAATAGGGAGATTGTTAAAACCAGGAACCCAATGAAGTGCTAATGCCAATGAGGTAATAACAAAAACAGTGCTTAATATAGCGCGTATTATTGCCCGCTTTGTATTTATCGCACAGTGATATAAAGCAACATAAAGCCCAGTACTCAGCAGTGCATATAAATTTATATAACCTTCAGCATAAGCGCTTATAACACTTAGAACCATCAAGCAGTGCCAAAGGGGCTGTCGCATTATAAAAATATTGCGGCGAGAAAAAACGCATAATATTGACAATGCTAGAATATAAAAAGCCAGTTATTTATCATTTTTAGTGTTAAGCACTAAACAATAACGTGCAATTTTGTATTAATAAACCATTATATTTTCACTAATTGGTACTGTCATCGTTGGTGTGTGTTTATAGATTTAATGAACAGGCTTATTTTATTAAACAGACAGTAATGAGCGATAAGTAGCTAGTCAGTACTTTAGTATATGAAATTAAAATTTGATCTTGGTGAGCCTATAAAAAGCAATTGCCAAAGCAGTACTTGTTATTATTAACATAGTCTTTTGTTATCAATTTAGTTGGTTGACTAGGTTAATAAATGCTGTAAATACAGACAGTGATTGTTGTTTTGTCCAATATTACTGATCTCTACCATTTTGGTATATTTCTACAATTATAAAAGCCGGTTCGATGTTAAATATTTGTTTACATAGAGTTGCTTTGTAGCTAAAGTAGGTGCAACGTAATATATGGACATTTGTCGGTTTATAAAACGACAAATGTCGTATACAAAATTGTTATATTTTAAGGATGGAACGGTGAAATTTTTTGACTTTGCAATTACAGAAATAACTAGTAAAGATGGATATAAAGGATTTTTTAAAGCATTTTTTGTAGTTGCTACATTATATTTAGGATCTCTTATGAGCGTAACTACTTTGGCTTTACCCATAGAAGCAGATTCTCATAAATATAGATATACTGTTGAGCACGAGCTTAAAAAAGAAATAAAAATTGAAGATCTTGATTGCAAATTCGATATGAAGTCTTATAAAGAGTGCAAATTGGCTTTATACAAAAATAAGCTTTCAGAATCATCTCTAGATGCATTGACTGCATTTCAAAGTTTACTTGGGCTTTTTGCCTATTTAACTGGCGGTCTATCAATTGTAGGGTTTGTTTTTCATCCATATATTCATGCAGTTAAAACATGAAATAAATAAACAAGACATATATGGACGCTCCCTTGAAGTCAAGACGAGCTAATGTATAAACATCAAAATTGATGCCTTTATTTTATTATCATGTATCCCATTTCACAGTAATGATGCGTCACAAGCTTGCTGAAAAGCAAAGGTACTGACATATATTCGAGCTATGGTGTCATGATTATCATGCGCCATGCTCCTAATGAGCTTCGTACCAAGGGACCTAAAATATATTCACCCAAGCGAGATTAAATCTCGTGTCTTTATCTGGTTAACCTTGGTTAGCGTGCGCTTTTTGTTTCATTATAAGTGAAGTACATACAGGATAAGCGTATGTTACGACTTAAGTGCCCAAACACCCACTCAGGTTTTAAAACCTATGTCATAACCAGGCTGTCTTAAGTCGTAAACTCGGGTGTGATTGGTGTGTAAAATACGCATAATTAAGCATCCTTTTGTGTATTTTGCACAAACTGAGGTGAGTAGAGAGTTTGCTTGGTCAGCAATGTCCACATCAGTCGCGCCAATCTGTGTGCGGTGGCGACCACCACACAATTAAAGTGTTTTTTCTCGCGTAACTGGTTTATCCACAAACTTAACGCATCTGTTTTATGGTGGCTTCTGGCGATAATGGCGCGAGCACCATGAATAAGTTGTTTTCGCAGGTAACTGTTACCACGCTTAGTAATGCCAGACATTTTACTTTTATCGCCTGACGCGTATTGTTTTGGAGTTAATCCTAGCCAGACGCCCAGCTCTTTTGCATTTTTAAATGCCTGACCGTTTCCGATTGACGCTGCATAAGCTGAGGCATTGAGCACACCCACGCCAGGAATAGAGTGAAGTATTTTAGCGTTTGTATCCCGCTCAACGTGTGCAGTAAGCATCGCTTCAATGGCTTTAATGCGTTTAACAAGGGTTTTGTACTCAGTGTAAATATCACTCACCATTATGCGCAGCTGAGGGCGAAGCTCAGAATCACTTTCTAACGTAATTATCCCTTGCTCAAACGCCTTCATACCGACAGGAAATACATACCCAAAATCGACTAATAAACCGCGTAACTGGTTGGTGGCAGCAATGCGATTTTGTAGCAGCCGTTCGCGTATTTTATGGAGCATGAGTATTTCTTGCTGAGCTTCGGTTTTAATAGGAACGAATTTAATATTAGGGCGTAAGCTTGCCTCATAAATAGCAAGCGCATCGTTACTGTCGTTTTTATTACCGCGAACAAAGGGGGTAACGTGTTGTGCTGGAATAAGGTCAACGGTATGACCGTAAGACGAAAATACTCTTCCCCAATAGTGGGAAGAATAACACGCTTCCATCACCACGCGGCACGGTGGGGTATTCGCCATGAAGGCGTTGAGTTTAGGTCTGTTTAAGCGTTTATTGCATTCTCTTTTATGGTTGGAATTAAAACCAGCGACTTGGAATACATTTTTTGCCAAATCAATTGATAATGTGCTAATTTTCATGATGGACGTTCCCTTTAACTGAGTGAGTTCAATTACCAGTTTGGCGCATTGACGCCGTTTTGGGGAGCGTCCATCTCATCACCCACTCTAAATTTTGCACTTTGTGAAACTAAGTACTAGGCTTTTTTTTAGTGCAAAAAAAAGCAGGGTGTCTTATGGCAATCGCAAGAAAGCGTCAAGTAAGTTTGGTTGATACAAAGTACTACCACTGTATATCACGTTGCGTACGCCGTGCTTTTTTGTGCGGTGAAGACCACTTTACTGGTCAATCTTACGAGCACCGCAGAGGGTGGGTTGAAGACAAACTGCTTGAGTTAGCTAAGATATTTTGTATTGACGTCTGTGCTTATGCTGTTATGAGTAACCACACCCATTTAGTCCTGTATGTTGATGATAAAAAAGCGAATCGGCTGAATGATAAAGCGATTGTTATTCGCTGGCACAAGCTGTGCAAAGGCACCGTACTTACGCAAAAGTACATACAAGGTGAAAAGCTAAGTAAAGCTGAACTTATCTTTTTTAATCAAACGGTAAAGGAATATCGAGAGCGCTTATCAAGTATTAGTTGGTTTATGCGGGTGTTAAATGAAGACATTGCGCGCAGGGCAAATAAAGAAGATAACTGCACTGGCAGGTTTTGGGAGGGACGATTTAGTTCACAAGCATTATTAGATGAAGCCGCATTGGCGGCCTGCATGGCGTATGTAGACTTAAACCCCATCAGAGCCAAAATGGCTAATACCCCAGAAGAATCAGAGCATACTAGCATCAAACAACGCATAACATATGCAAAGGAAGGCAAGCAACCAAAACAACTGCAGCGCTTTGCTGGCATGCCACGTCAAATAATGCCAAAAGGGCTACCCTTTGAGCTTAAATCGTACCTTGAACTTGTTGAGCTAACAGGACGTTGTATACGAGAAGATAAGCGAGGGTATATTGAGAGTACACACTTGCCTTTACTCGAAAGGGTGAATATATCTCCAGAAAACTGGTTAAAGCTTACAACCCAATTTACGCGCGTATTTCATGGCGCAGTGGGCAGGCCAGTCTCACAAGAAAGTTATTGTGAAAACTTAAACCGAAAGCGGCGAGCGAATATCAGTAACTGCGAAAAGCTATTGGCATAAAGCTTAAACTACTCAGTAAAACTATTCAGTAATAAATCACAACTGCACCATGCAGCCATTTTCATGCGTGTAACTTAGGTTTAAGAGTGATAATGGATTATTTTATGGGTGAAATAAAAATAACCCAATAGTAAAAGATAAATTTTAGCTGAAAAAGTAAATTTAATAGCACAGTTTTATTTGTTCAATTAGAGTGGCTGTCAAATTTAGTTGTTGAATTTTAGCTGAAAAAGTAAATTTAATAGCACAGTTTTATTTGTTCAATTAGAGTGGCTGTCAAATTTAGTTGTTCACCATGCAGCCATTTTCATGCGTGTAACTTAGGTTTAAGAGTGATAATGGATTATTTTATGGGTGAAATAAAAATAGCCCAGTTTTATTTGTTCAATTAGAGTGGCTGTCCAATTTAGTTATTTATAGGTTTAAGAGTGATAATGGATTATTTTATGGGTGAAATAAAATAACCCAATAGTAAAAGATAAATTTTGAGCTGAAAAAGTAAATTTCATAGCACAGTTTTATTTGTTCAATTAGATTGGCTGTCCAATTTAGTCAGTCCAATTTAGTCAGTCCAATTTAGTTAGTCCAATTTAGTTATTACACTTAAAGCTAGTAAGTAGTGCCAAAGGGGGGGCCGCATTATTGATACTTTGCAGTACGGAAAAACACATATAACCGACAGCGCTAACAAATAAAAAGTCATTGTTTTTTATTGCTCTGTTTTATTTAGCAACTAATCTAACAGATTCGACCTCTCAGTATTTTTTTTCTGGTAGTATAGATAGGTTATAAGCAGTTTAAGCAGTGAAAAAACTATGTTAAGTCCTTATTTTCAGCAACATGCTGATTACGTTTCTATCTCTCGTGAGCAAGGTTGTCGTTTCGCAAAATGTGTTGCCGATGACTACAATCCACTTCATGACAAAGATGCTAAAAAGTTTTGCGCGCCAGGAGACTTACTTTTTTCTTTAGTGTTAGATCGCTATGGCATAAGTGAGCGAATGGAATTTACCTTTGCCGGAATGGTTGATGAAAACACCAAACTTAATTTTCCTGAGGGAGCTGACGAGTTTGATGTCACCAATGGCGACAAAGTTATCTTAAAGGTAAAGCGCGACGGTAAAACCAGCCAATGCCCAACACTTACAAACAGCCTAATAAAAAACTATGTTGAGTTTTCAGGTGCTGCGTTTCCACACGTAATTATTCCATTAATGGGTAAACAAGAGGTAATGATAAACCCTGCTCGCCCTATGGTTATTTACGAATCAATGATTATTAATCTTGATAACCTTGATATTAAAGCACCTACGCTTGAATTTGCTGAACCAAGTTTTGAGTATGCAGGTAAACGCGGAAAAATTACTTTGCGCTTTAATTTACTCGAAAACGGCGAGAAAGTCGGTTTTGGTGAAAAGCACATGGTAGTTTCGGGTATTCGTGAATATTGCCAAGCAACAGTTGACGATTTAATCGCGTTTTACAACGAACGTAAAGCGACGTTAAAACCCGCTTAAAGCTATATAAAATTATAAAAAGGCGCTAAATACGTTGTTATTTAGCGCCTTTTTTATTGGTTTTAAGAGTACAGCTAGATTAGCCGAGGGATTGGATACTTTTCTGGATTGGTTAATTTACGCAGTACAGTAATATGCGTACAATAGCGCTCTTTGTTATTTTAAAGCTAAGCCTATGTCTGCCACTACGTTCTCATCACTTAATCTCGACCCGTTATTATTAACAGCGATTGAGCAAAATAATTACACTACGCCTACCGCAATTCAGATTAAAACTATTCCGCCTATTTTAGCCGGAAGTGATGTAATGGGCAGCGCGCAAACAGGCACGGGTAAAACTGCTGCGTTTGTTTTACCGCTGTTACATAAGCTTTTAAATACCCCTAAAAAAGATGAGCAAGGCCTTGCCCGCATTGTGATTTTAACGCCAACACGAGAGCTTGCTCAGCAAGTATTTGCTAGCTTTGAAAAGTACGCACAAGGCACTAATATCAATGGCGCTTTAGCTTATGGTGGAGCAAGTATAGGCCCACAAATAAAAGCGCTTAAAACAGCGCAAGTTATAGTGGCAACACCAGGTCGTTTGCTCGATCATATAGTTAAAGGCAGCGTTATACTTTCAAGTGTAGATTCGCTTGTATTTGACGAAGCCGATCGCATGCTTGATATGGGTTTTATTGATGAAATTAAACGTATATTGCGACATATCCCGGGCGATCGCCAAACTCTACTCTTTTCGGCTACATTTGATGACAGCGTATTTGAGCTAAGTAAAAAGCTACTTAAAAATCCAGAGCTAATTGAAGTTGATAAACGTAACTCAGCCGCGGTTGAAGTAGAGCAAGTTATTTACTCGGTAGACGAGGATCGTAAGCGCGAACTTGTATCGCATATGATTGGCATGAAAAACTGGCGCCAAGTGCTTATTTTTACGCGTACAAAACAAATGGCTGATCAGCTAGCTAAAGAAATGTGTAAAGACGGTTTAAAAACCGAATCAATCCATGGCGATAAATCGCAAGGTGCACGCGACCGAGCACTGCAAAACTTTAAAGAAGGTATTACCCGCGTACTTGTTGCAACCGATGTCGCTGCGCGTGGTTTAGACATTTCTACACTTAGATACGTAATTAACTTTGAGCTACCATACATAGCAGAAGATTACGTGCACCGTATTGGCCGTACAGGTCGTGCTGGTGAACAAGGACTTGCTATGTCGCTGGTAAGTATTGACGAGCAATGGCTACTAGAAGAAATTGAAGTACTACTCGATACGCGTTTAACGCCGCAATGGTTAGAAGGCTACGAGCCTGATCCGAATAAAAAGCCAAAAGATAACCGTAAAAACACCAATAAGTCGCGAAAAGATCGCGATAAAAAACGCATCACTGGCAAAAGAGAGCCAAGTAGACGTCGTAAATAATAGCTTTTACTTTGCTTTTTTGCCTATACTGGAGCTACTAAATAGCCGAGGTAAAGTTAATGTTTGAAACTGATAAATGGGCATTTTCTGGTATTGATGGCCAAATATCTTTGCATAAATGGCAAAAAACAATCGACCTTATAACGGGGCTTTTTTCAGCCCCGTCGGGTTATATAGTTCAGGCAACAAGCAAAGGCTATCGCGTTGTTATTAGAAGTAACGAAGGCGGCTCTAGCTTTGAGAACAACCCGATACTTCCCCCTCAAACTCCTCTTTTTTGTCGGCACGTCGCCGAAACTAACAATATTTTATATGTTAATGATGCAAGTAATAATAATGCATGGAACACCCTACCAGAAGTCGTTGAAGATGGTGTTGAATCCTATCTGGGTTTACCTATTCATTGGCCTGAAGGCGAAGTGTTTGGCACGCTGTGCTTAAAAGACACCAAAATAACAAGTTACACCGATGAATACTTTGAACTCATAGAGCAACTACGCGATTTAATTGAAGACGACTTAGCGCTTGTGTATAGCTATGAGCAAATGCGCGAAATAGCCATGTTAGACTCATTAACGAATATTTATAATCGCCGAGCACTTAACTTATTAGCCCAGCAAAAACTTAACTTAGCGCTACGTTTAGGCTTTGACGTGTGTTGTTTGTTTATCGATATAAACGACTTTAAAAAATTAAACGACACCTGCGGACATGAAGTGGGCGACAAAGCCTTAATTATATTGGCAGATACGCTAAAAACGCATTTAAGAGATGCTGATATAGTAGGGCGCTTAGGTGGCGATGAGTTTGTTGCAGTAATGCAAGTAAGCGATAAAAGTAAGATTAACTACATCATGGATAAAATATCTTCTGAGTACTCAAAAGCCTTACTCAAAGAGGAGATTTGCGAATTATCGCTTAGTATTGGTTATAGTTTTACTAATAAACAAAAGCAGCCCTTTGAAGCGCTATTAAATGATGCAGACCACGCAATGTATAAAAATAAACAAGCGTATAAGCTAGCCAAAAAAGCGTAATAACAAAAGCAGTTTACTTAGGGTCTGTTGACCTTTCAAAGTTAAATTTGCAGCAGTCTGTTTGGTATTTAGGCAAGGCAGAGCCTATGCAGTGTGGTTATTCCCCATAAATAGGCGATAACGTAGCATTAATGCCAAACAGGCGCTGCCCAAAGGGTTCTTCCTAGGGGCTATTTACTCTTTGTTGCTCGATTTTTACTTAGCCCGCTAGGTTACAAATTTCGCGCCGTGATTAAATAGTCCCTAGTTTGAACAAATTTTAATCCGCAAAGATCAACAGACCCTAATCTTTGCCCATAAAAAAGCAAGCCATGAGGCTTGCCAAGAAGGGTGTTAATTAGCTCTAACCTAGCCTTTAAGCTATTAGTTTTTCAGCTAGATTTAATTCCATAATGGCCTTTAATAAACGATATAAGTTAATTGACGCGTCAATTTCTTCTTTACGGTTTGTTAAGCTTTCAATATTTAAGCCCAGTGGCACGTCTAGGTGTGCACAGCTTTTAATTATTAAGTCGAGGTTTTCGCGGCAAATACGCACTGATTCGCTTAGGGTATTGTCTGCATCAAGCATGCGCCATTTTGTAGCTTCTGGCACTGAAATACCCAACCACTTCATAAAGTCTAAGGTTTTTTCGCCGCCGCACGGGGTAAACGTTAATATAATACGTTGTGGTGTAATACCTTGTGCTTTACATGTACGCGCGTAGCTAGTGATTAACTCTATAGTAGCTTGTGCGTCGTAAACAGCTTGCGATATAAAAAACTGACAACCTTGTGCTGTTTTTTCTATTAATCGTTCATGCTCATTTCGTTTGCTTGAATGGCGCTCAGCAATAGTAACGCCACCTAAAAAGAAATCATCTGATTGCTCAGCCAATGCTTTATATGCATCAGGCAGGCTTAACTTTATATCGCCTACCGATGACGGGCTACCTACTAAAACTACATTTTGTAAATCGTAGTCGTTTTTAGTTTCACTTAACCAATCTTTAAATTCACCTACGCCACGCTGTGCCACACTTTTATAAGTAATTACATCTTGTGCAGATAAATTACGAATTAAATGGCTATATTCACGCGGATCAACGGTTTGTTTAAACGCAAATGGGCGCGCTTGGTTTGTACGGCTGCTTTCGTCTTGAATGTCGTAAATTATTACGCCGTCGTATTCAATTTCGTGTAAGCGACCCAATAGCTTTTCTGCAATGGTTTTTAATTGCGCTTTATCGGTGCCAATTTTAGGCGGCGTAGTACCAATAAGGTAAACACCTTGTTTGGTGTCCTCTATTTTCTCTTTTAATGATAAAGCCATAATCCTCATTCCAGCCAAGTGCGTGTTGATGGATTTAATATAGCAGCCATTTAGACGTCTAGATAGATTTATTTAATGAAAGTTTTTCAACTTAGGTGAGGAATATTCATACTGATAATTTAATAAACTGGCTGATTGACACAGTTGTTTACATAAAAAATGGGCTAAGGCTCTTACATTTACTCGCTTTAAGGCATAATCGTATTAATAACCTAACAATAAATTTGCTCAATTTAAAAAGGGACAACAATGAAATTTAAATTATTAGCAACCAGCTTAGCGGTATCGCTTGCGTTAACAGGTTGCGCCATGCAGCAAAACCAAAGCACGCAAACAACAGCACAACAAGAACAAGTAAATAAAGCTGATGATCGTGTTTTTTCACAAGATTACTTAATTGAAGAACTAGAAAACGGCTTACGCGTAATGGTTGTTAAAACCGATTACCCCGATGTCGTGTCGCTGCAAATACCGGTATCGGTTGGATCGCGTAACGAAGTTGAAGAGGGCAAAACAGGCTTTGCTCACTTTTTTGAACACATGATGTTTAAAGGCTCACAAAAATACCCTGAAGATGTGTATTCAGACATATTAAAAAATTCAGGGGTTGATAACCGCGCGTATACAACAAACGATTACACAAATTACCATTTAAACTTTTCAAAGCAGCATCTTGATAAAGTACTTGAGCTTGAAGCTGATATTTTTCAAAACTTAACCTACACCGAAGAGCAATTTAGAACCGAAGCACAAACGGTAAAAGGTGAGTACTTAAAAAACAACGCGAGCCCAGTTCGTAAATTATTAAGCGCTGTACGCGAAGAAGCGTTTGATAAGCACACGTATAAACACACCACTATGGGCTTTTTTAAAGACATAGAAGCCATGCCCGATCAAATGGCGTACGGTAAAGAGTTTTTTGCTAAATTTTACAAGCCTGAGTATGTATCGCTGGTAATTGTGGGCGATGTAGAGCCAGAAGAAACAATGGCAATGGTTAAAAAGCATTGGGGCAGCTGGAAAAAAGGTAACTACGTTGCTGACATTAAAGCAGAGCCTGTGCAACAAGCACCAAAATATTTGCACCAGCAAGATGAAGCGCTACCAGGGCATTGGTTACTTGTATCGTACAAAGGCGCTGCGTGGGAGCCTGCTAAAAAAGACAGAGCAGCACTTGATTTAATCTCACAACTTTATTTTTCAAATAATTCAGATTTATATCAAGAGCTAGTGGTCGACAAACAAATAGCGAGCCAAATGTTTACCTATAACCCAGAGACTAAAGATCCGGGTTTATTACACGTATTTGTTAAGGTAGAAAACGCAGACGATTTAGCCACTGCGCGCGATGCTATTAACCGCACTTATGCAAAAGCACGTACAGAGCTTGTTGATGAGCAAAAGCTGAATGATTTAAAATCAAACCTTAAATACAGCTTTATTAATGGCCTTGATTCGTCGCAAGCGATTGCTTCAACCCTTGCCAGTTACATGCATTTTGAGCGCGATCCTGAGGTTATAAACCAGCTGTATAAATCGGCAGATAACATTACCAGCGCAGATATTAAAGCCGTTGCTAATAAATACTTTACTGATAACGCACGTACCACATTAACGATGTCGGCACTTGATAAAGCCCCAGGGTTTGAGCAAGAAGTTGATTTAAATGCGCTTACTGCAAAGCTTGAACAAGCACCTGCGGCACCTGTATTTAAAGTACTTGATAAAACGAATAGCTCGCCATTAATTGATGTTAACTTTTTATTCAATACCGGTGCGGCTGCCGACCCTCAAGGTAAAAAAGGCGTTGCTGCGTTAACTGCAGCTATGCTTGCACAAGGTGGTTCGCAGGCGTCAAGCTATAAAGATATTCAAAAAGCACTTTATCCACTTGCGGGTAGCTTTGGTTATCAAATAGATAAAGAAATGCTGTCGTTCCAAGGGCGTATTCATAAAGATAATGCGGTGCAGTGGTATGCACTTGTGAGCGATCAATTACTAAACCCAGGCTTTAGAGAGGATGACTTTAAACGCCTCAAAAAAGAAATGATCGACGGCATTAAATCTGGCTTAAAAGCATCTAACGATGAAGAGCTAGGTAAAGAAGTGCTATATAGTGCGCTTTACAAAAATCACCCTTACGAAAGCTACAACTACGGTGATATTTCGGATTTAGAAGCATTGACGCTGGATGATGTTAAAGCGTTTTATAATAGCGAGCTTACGCAATCTAAACTCACGGTTGGCTTAATTGGGGCAGTGCCAGTAAAACTTAAAGCTAAAATGATGAGCGATTTTGCAACGCTACCAAAAGGTGAGCAAAGCCGTTTAAGTATTCCTGATGCGCCAGTGCTTAAAGGTCATCATGCAACGATTGTAGAAAAATCGGCACAATCGACTGCGGTATCGTTTGGTTTTCCTATTGATACAATAAGAAGCAGCGAAGACTGGACAGCCCTTTGGCTTGTGCGTTCGTACTTTGGTGAGCACCGTAGTTCTAACAGCTTTTTGTATGAGCGCATTCGTGAAACTCGCGGCATGAACTATGGCGATTACGCATACATTGAATACTTTCCACGTGGTATGTTTCAAACTAAACCTGATGCAAATTTAGGGCGCTCTGAGCAAATATTTCAAGTGTGGTTACGCCCACTTCGCTCTAATAACGATGCGCACTTTGCAACTCGTACGGCTTTATTTGAGCTAGATAAGCTAATTAAAAATGGTATGAGCGAAGATGACTTTGAAGCAACGCGTAACTTTTTAATTAACTTTGTGCCGCAAATGGTCGCAAGTCAAAATCGCCAACTAGGTTACGCACTTGATAGCGAATTTTACAACACAGATAGCTTTGTAAGTTACGTAACTAACAAACTTAAAACGCTAAGTGTTGCTGATATAAATCGTGTTATTAAAGAAAACTTACAAACTGACAATGTTCAATATGTGTTTATAACCGCAGACGGCGCTGATATGCAAAAACGTTTAGCATCGCAGCAAACATCGCCAATGGTTTATAACACCAATAAACCTGCTGAGCTGGTTGCTGAGGATAAAGTAATTGCTGATTATAAATTAGCAATTCCTGCTAAAAATATTGAAGTAATGAAAGTCGATAAAGTATTTCAATAATTTAAGCGGTTTTTAAACTGTTTAAAACGTATAAAAAATGCCCCAGTGCTTTAAAACTCTGAGGCATTTTTATTATTTAATAATCGAACTCAATAAACAGTTATACCTAATAACCAGAACAAATAACTAAGGGATTAACACCTTTGTGGCTAAATCCGTTAGACTTGGGAAAAGGCTATTTTATATCAACTTAAGGCAGTGCAGTATTATGCGTTATGCAATTTGGCAACAGCTTCGCGACGAAGCGAACGATGTAGTAACACGTGAACCATTATTAGCAAGTCATGTTTATTCATGCATTTTGAATCATGATTGTTTAGGTTCGGCATTGAGCTTTATTGTTGCTAATAAATTAGCTGATGCGGTGGTATCTGCATTTACTATTCGTGAGCTGTTCGACCAAGCATTTGTAAAATGTGACCGTATGCTGTCTTTTGTAGCTGAGGATATTAAAGCAGTTAAAGATCGCGATCCCGCTGCGGAAACGCATCTTACCGTGATGTTAAATCTAAAAGGTTTTCATGCTATTCAGGCGCACCGTTTGGCCAATTGTTTATGGCAACAAAATCGCAGAGAGTTAGCGCGTTTTATTCAAAGCCGTACATCTGAAGTGTTTGGAGTAGATATTCACCCAGCGTGTAAAGTGGGCAAAGGCATTATGTTTGACCACGCAACAGGTATTGTTATTGGTGAAACAGCGGTAATTGAAGATAACGTTTCAATACTGCAATCGGTAACGCTTGGTGGTACAGGTAATGAGCAGGGCGATCGTCACCCTAAAATTAGAGCGGGTGTATTAATTGGTGCTGGTGCTAAAGTATTGGGTAATATTGAAGTAGGCGAGGGCGCACGTATTGGTGCAGGCTCTGTTGTGCTAAGTAATGTACCTGCGCATACGACTGCGGTTGGTGTACCTGCTAAAATTATTGGTCGACCGGATTGTCCTTGTCCGGCGCAAAGTATGAACCAAAACTTTTTAGCAAATCCTGAGCCTGAAAACGAATCACACACGAGCGCAATGCTATAAGTAATTAAACTAAAAGGAATTAACATGAACAAGAATAGTTTATTGGCTCTAGGGATTGGGTTTATTGCAGGTGTAGGTTTAACTTGGATCTATTTTAATTTAGCTTCAAGTGATTCAGAGGCTACTGATTTACAGCAAGGTTATGCAAACCAGCAAAAGCCTAATGCTGAGCAAACAAAAAGTAATGAAGTAACTGTAGATGATGTTAAACCTGCCGTTACTGAGCAAGTCGCTAGTTTTGATCAAAGTGATAATACTTCCCCAATTACGGCTGAAACTGAAGAGCTTGATGACTTACCTCTTGAGGAGCAAGTTGTGCAACTCAAGCAACAACTCGCCGAACAGAAAGCGACGCTTAAAAGCGTTTTAAAGCAAATGAGGGGGCCATCAGACTTTGAGCAAATTTTACGTGAACAATTTGAAAAGCAAACGCGTGACGAAGAATGGGCTTATCGTACTGAAATGGCATTACAAGATTTTTTATTAACAGCTGATTTGGTAATTATGCCTGATGTTGTTAGTGCAAAATGTAAAACAACGATATGCGAATTTGAACTTGCCGCACCCGCTGACAATGATGCATTTGATAGTGCTCAATGGCGAGAGCTAAGCGACAAGTTGATGAAACAAGAGTTTTGGCAGCAATTTAAAAGCACTACCTCTACATCTAGCGATAGCGAGCTTAAATTCTTGCTAAGTACCGAGCTTTAAACTGTATCAGTTAAGTAATAGGTATGACCTGCGATTCTATAGAGCCATCAACGAGCTCTGTAATTAAAACATCGCCATTTTTAATTTGATCCACAGATTTAACTACTTTCCCTTGCTGTGTTTTAGTGATGCTATAACCGCGCGCTAAAACATTAAGCGGACTTACCGAATCTAACCTACTTGCTTGCAATGCTAAGCTATTATTAGCTTGCTGTAACTGATGCTGTATAGCTTGGTTTAGCCTAGCTTGTAATTGCGAAAGTTGATGGCTTGCTGTCGCGAGTTTTTTATCGGGTGATTGGCGCATTAAACGCGGTGTTAAATTATTAAGCGTGCGCTCTTGCTGATATAAACGGTTACGCATAGCTTGTTGCAGTGCAATACTTAGCTCGTCCAATCGTTGTGATTTTTGATTAAGTTGGTTACGCGGATGACACAAATTAAGGCGATGTTGTAGCTGCGTTGCTAGTGCGCGTTTGTCAGCAATATCGTGTTTAAACGCGTTAGACAAGCGATTAACTAATTGCGTTACTTTGTTGTGTAACTCTTGCGTATTTGGGCTTACAATCTCAGCTGCTGCTGATGGAGTAGCTGCACGAACATCAGCAACGTAGTCGCTAATGGTTGTGTCTATTTCGTGACCTACCGCACTTACTATGGGTAATTCACTTTGATAAATAGCACGCGCAAGCTGTTCATGGTTAAAACACCATAAATCTTCAAGTGATCCGCCACCACGTCCTAAAATAAGTACGTCTACCTCGTCACGAGCATTGGCCAACTCTATTTGATTAATTAAATGCACATGCGCTTCTTTACCTTGCACCATGGCAGGGTAAATAATGACTTCTAATTGCGGCGCACGGCGTTTAAGTATCGTTAAAATATCTTTTATAGCAGCGCCGGTCGCTGAAGTAACAACACCAATACGGTTTATATTTTGGGGTAATGGCTGTTTGTGAACAGAGCTAAATAAGCCTTCGGCGGCTAAGCGCATTTTAAGTGCATCGAATTCTTGCTTTAGCTGACCTTCGCCTGCAGGTTCCATATGTTCAACAATAAGCTGGTAATCACCGCGTGGCTCATAAAGTGATACGCGCGCTTTTACTGTTACTTGTGCGCCATTGGCAGGGCGGTAGCTTTGGTTGCGATTATTGCCTCGCCACATTGCGGCTTTAATTTGTGCTTTATCGTCCTTTAACGAAAAGTACCAATGTCCAGATGCAGGGGTAATAAAGTTAGAAATTTCGCCCGTGAGCACTAAAGATGCAAAACCTTGCTCAAGGATTGTGCGAATTTCTCTATTAAGGCGTGAAACGGTGTAAACCGCCTGCGAAGGCTTCGAAAACATAAAAAACAACCTAAAACTATTTATTGCACTACTTTATCATAAATATTTGCTAAATATTATTTACTCATGGCAACAACGCTGTTAAAATTTGGCCGCAATTCCTTATCTTAGATCCACATGTGAGAAGTTGCCAAAATGCTTAGAATCGCTAAAGAAGCTCTTACCTTTGATGACGTACTTTTAGTACCTGGTCATTCTACTGTTTTGCCACACACGGCAAATATTTCAACTCGCTTAACGCGTGGTATCAAACTTAACTTGCCGCTTATTTCAGCATCTATGGATACTGTTACAGAAGCTCGTTTAGCTATTGCCCTTGCGCAAGAAGGTGGTCTTGGTTTTATTCATAAAAACATGACTATTGAAGAACAAGCGAAAAACGTACGTAAAGTTAAAACCTACGAAGCAGGTATTGTTTCATACCCTGTAACGGTGACTGCCGATTTGACAATAGCAGACGCAATTGAGCTTTCACACGAAAAAGGTTTTTCAGGCTTTCCAGTTACCGATAGCGACAATGTACTTGTTGGTATTGTAACTAGCCGTGACATGCGTTTTGAAACTAAGCTTGAACAGCCTGTTTCTACCGTTATGACTAAAAAAGAAAAGCTTGTTACCGTTAAAGAAGGCGCAGCTCGCGAAGAAATTTTAGGCTTAATGCACGAACACCGCATTGAAAAAATCCTTGTTGTTGATGACGCTTTTAAACTTAAAGGCATGATCACAGTAAAAGATTACCAAAAAGCCCAAGACAAACCAGACGCATGTAAAGACGACCAAGGTCGTTTACGTGTAGGTGCTGCTGTAAGTGTTGGTGCTGGTACTGATGAGCGTATTGCTGCATTAGTAGAAGCGGGTATTGATGTTTTACTTATCGATACATCGCATGGTCATTCTCAAGGTGTTATTGACCGTGTTACTAAAACTCGCAAAGAGTACCCAGACTTACAAATTATTGCCGGTAACATAGCTACAGCAGAAGGTGCGATTGCACTTGCAGACGCTGGCGCCGACGCAGTTAAAGTAGGTATAGGCCCAGGTTCTATCTGTACTACACGTATTGTTACCGGTTGTGGCGTTCCACAAATTACCGCTATTTCAGATGCTGTTGAAGGCTTAAAAGGTCGCGACATTCCTGTAATTGCTGATGGCGGCATTCGTTTTTCTGGCGATATTGTTAAGGCACTTGTTGCTGGTGCATCGTGTGTAATGGTGGGTTCTCTTCTCGCTGGTACAGAAGAAGCACCAGGTGAAGTTGAATTATACCAAGGTCGTTACTACAAGTCTTACCGTGGTATGGGCTCATTGGGCGCGATGGATCAAAAAGAAGGTTCATCAGATCGTTACTTCCAAAAATCAAACGAAGCAGACAAGTTAGTACCTGAAGGTATTGAAGGTCGCGTAGCTTACAAAGGTCCAATTGCAACGATTATTCATCAGCAAGTAGGTGGCCTGCGTAGTGCTATGGGTTTAACGGGTTGTGCCACAATTGAAGAGCTAAATACAAAACCACAATTTGTACGCGTTACTTCAGCGGGTATGGGTGAATCGCACGTACACGATGTGCAAATCACTAAAGAAGCACCAAATTACCGCTTAGGTTAAGCAGCGTAATTAATTTAATATACTGGGCTTGCTTTGCAAGCCCTCTTTTTAGTCGTTTACATTAACAAATGACATTTAGCATCAGACTTTACGAGATACTCCATGAGCAAAGATATTCACGATTCACGAATTCTCATTTTAGACTTTGGTTCACAATACACGCAATTAATCGCGCGCCGTATCCGCGAAATTGGTGTTTACTGTGAGCTATGGGCATGGGATGTGACTGAAGAGCAAATCCGCGAGTTCAACCCACAAGGTATTATTCTTTCTGGTGGCCCAGAATCAACAACACTTGAAAACAGCCCGCGCGCTCCAGAGTACGTATTTAATGCAGGCGTGCCTGTGTTAGGCATTTGTTATGGCATGCAAACAATGGCTGCTCAACTAGGTGGTAGTGTACACAGCTCTGATAAAAAAGAGTTTGGTTACGCACAAGTTGAAAAAGTAGGTAATTGTGCATTGTTTGATGCAATTGAAGATCATATTACCGATGGTGGCAACGGCATACTCGACGTATGGATGAGTCATGGCGACAAAGTAATGGATATTCCAGCTGGTTTTGCAACAACAGCTAAAACATCTACTTGCCCACATGCTGCAATGTCTAACGAAGAAAAACGTTTTTATGGCGTACAGTTTCACCCAGAAGTAACGCACACGCATCAAGGTCAGCGCTTATTAGAGCGTTTTGCTATTGATATTTGTGGCTGTGAAAAATTGTGGACTGCAGCAAAAATTATCGATGATGCTATCGAGCGTATTAAAGAAACCGTTGGCGATGACGAAGTTATTTTAGGTCTTTCTGGCGGTGTTGATTCATCGGTAGTGGCTATGCTTATTCACCGTGCAATTGGCGAAAGGCTAACATGTGTATTTGTTGATAATGGTTTACTTCGTTTAAACGAAGGCCAGCAAGTAATGGACATGTTTGGTAATAAATTTGGTTTAAACATTGTTAAAGTTGAAGCTGAAGAGCAGTTTTTAAATGACCTTGCAGGTAAGTCAGACCCAGAAGATAAGCGTAAAGCCATTGGCCACACATTTATTAATGTATTTGATGAACAAGCTAAAAAGCTTAAAAATGCAAAATGGTTAGCGCAAGGTACAATCTACCCAGACGTAATTGAATCAGCGGCATCTGCAACTGGTAAAGCGCATGTTATTAAATCTCACCACAATGTGGGCGGGTTACCTGATGACATGAAAATGGGTCTTGTTGAGCCATTACGTGAGTTATTTAAAGACGAAGTACGTAAAATTGGCCTAGAGCTAGGTTTACCGTACGACATGCTTTATCGTCATCCTTTCCCTGGACCAGGCCTAGGTGTGCGTGTACTTGGCGAAATCAAAAAAGAATACTGTGATTTATTACGCCGCGCTGATGCGATTTTCATCGAAGAGCTTCACAAAGCTGAGCTTTACCATAAAGTAAGCCAAGCGTTTACTGTATTCTTACCGGTTAAATCGGTAGGGGTTATGGGCGATGCACGTAAGTATGATTGGGTTGTATCACTTCGTTGTGTTGAAACAATCGACTTTATGACTGCGCGCTGGTCACATTTACCTTATGAGTTTTTAGGTGTGGTTTCAAACCGTATCATTAACGAAATAGATGGTATTTCTCGTGTTGTTTACGATATTTCAGGTAAGCCACCTGCAACTATCGAATGGGAATAATTAATTTTAGTTTTAATTAACTAATTTTAAGTGATTAAAAAACGGCGAATTAGCATGCTAATTCGCCGTTTTGTTTATTTAAAAAGCAGTTGAACTAAAAGAGTGATTTTTCTCTTTACCTTTGGCGAAACTTCTCTATAATTCGTCGTCATTGCAGGGGCGTAGTTCCAATTGGTAGAACAGCGGTCTCCAAAACCGATGGTTGGGAGTTCGAATCTCTCCGCCCCTGCCATTTCTTCTTTACATCGTTTTTATTACTTCTTATATTGTTCAAATGTCTAATCTACTGAGTTGTTATGCATCCACGTTACGCAGCTATTTTTGATATAGAAAATCTTGAACTCAATCAGCATTATTGTCCAGAAATAAATGATCAAGCTAATACTTTATCACAAAGTACGATAGCTAGTCCTTTAACGCTCAATGAGCAATTACTTGCAGACATTAAACTCAGTGCAGAGCCTATTATTATAAATAGCGTTGTACAGGGCAGTGAGATGCAATTAAACGACAATAAGCTTACATTGCCATCCCCACAGCTCAACGCCTCTGAGAAGCGTGCTTTATGGGCTTTAATGAGTGAACACCTTGATAAACTTTAAATCAGTAGATGAAACTGCAATACCTCAATTAATGGCCGTCGAAACAGCGTGTCATAGCCATCCGTGGACTTTAAATACAATGAGTTCATGCATAGGCGGGCGCTATTTTAATGTTGCCGCATTTGATGAGGCTAACATGATTGGTTTTTATATTGGTGAAAAAGCAGGGCCTGATTTTACACTTATGGATATTTGTGTAACACCAAGTCATCAGGGTAAAGGCATTGCAAGGCAGTTGTTAGCTCAGTTTATTGAATACGGTGAGCAGCAAGATGCAGAAAACCTATTTTTAGAAGTACGCGAATCAAATACGCGTGCTATTGCGCTGTACGAGAACGCAGGTTTTACTGAGATGTCAGTGCGTAAAAACTACTACCCAAGTGATAACCCTGCTAAAAATGGCTTTGAAGACGCCATTTTAATGGGTATGGCGTTAGGTTTAAACTTTTCATAATTAAAGCCGATAATTAGTATTTAAAGCACAGAGCCGCTAAAACACTGCATTTGTACCGCTTTGCTAGTTTGTTTTTTAGGATTCCTTGTCGCTAATTGCTTGCTCAATGGCTGCTATTAAATCATTTACCAGCTCGTCTCTTGGTACTTTATTGTTACTTTTTAAGTTCTCTTCAAGTGCTGCTGCGCTATGGTAAATTTCATCAAAGTTAAAGCATCCAGAACTTCCTTTAACACTGTGCGCTATACTTCTTAGTGCTTCCCAGTCATCAGAGTGTTGCAGAGCTTTAACGTCTTCTAAATATGTAGGTAAGTTCGCTAAATAGTTATCAGCTATTTGCTGAAACTTCTCGCTCTTTAATAAGCTATCCCATTTATTTTGATTGTCTTTTTCAAGATGTAAATAGCTTACAAGTACTTTTTCGAGTGCATCTTTATCAATGGGTTTAGCCAGTGCTTTATCACAACCCGCTTCTAGGTAGGTGCCTATGTCATGGTTCATTACATTGGCAGTAAGGGCAATAATAGGGCCATCGTATGCTGCATGGCGTAGCATTTTAGTCGCTTCTAAGCCGCCCATTACAGGCATTTGCATATCCATAATAATAAGCTGGTAGTCGTTTACGAGCGCCATTTCTACGGCTTGTGCGCCATTGTTAGCAATATCGGGTTCAAGGCCCCAGGTTTGCAGTAGTAATTTAATTAATAGTTGGTTATCTGGGTTGTCCTCAGCCACTAATATATTGGCGTCAAAGCTATTGGTCGCAAACGATAAGAGAGGGTCTTTTTCTGGTATTAACTGACTTTCTTGTGTTAAAAACTCAAGCATTGGTTGATCATCTGATAACTGACATGCCACCCTAATTGTAACGCGGCTACCAACACCCACTTCACTTTCAAGAGTTACATCGCCACCAAGTAACAGTGCTAAGTTTTTAGAAATACACAACCCAAGACCTGTACCACCAAAACGACGTGTGGTTGTGGCATCTGCTTGTTCAAATGGTTTAAATACACGTTCTATTTGATGCTCAGACATACCAATACCGGTATCTTTGATTACAAACTCAAGTTTTTGACTCGCTTGTAAATAATGTACACAAATAGATACGCTGCCATTTTCGGTAAATTTAACCGCGTTATTAGCAATGTTTATAAGTATTTGTTTTAAGCGGGTCACATCACTATAAATGGTGCGAGGTAACGGCAGTTGATAGTCTATATTAAAGGTTAATTGTTTTTCTTGTGCCAGTGGTTGAATAATTGATTCAATGTCGTGCACAAGCTGCACTACGTTTAACGCTGACAAATCAACCGCTAGCTTTTCAGCTTCGATTTTTGATAAATCGAGTATGTTATTTATTAGCTCTAGTAAGTGTTTTGAATTACGTAAAATAGTGCTTAGGTGTTGCTTATCGTTTGTTACTTTATCGTTGTGTAACAACTGCTCTGTAAAGCCCATAATAGCCGTGAGCGGCGTGCGTATTTCGTGACTCATGTTAGCTAAAAAACGACTCTTAAGCTGATTAGCTTGCTCAGCTTGGCCAATAGCTAACTCAAGTTGGCTGTTCATAGCTTCAAGTGCTTGGGTACGGCTTTCTACTTTATCTTCAAGATGGTGTTTGTATTCTTCAAGCTGTCGTTGGTAGTGCCTTATTTGATTAACCATGTGGTTAAAGTCGTTAAATAAAACACCTACTTCATCATTTGTATGAGCTGGTAAGTGCACCGATAAATCACCGTCACCCACACGATGACTCGCAGCACCTAGTAACTCAATTGGGTTAAGTAATAAATTACGTACCACTACAAAAATTAATATAGGCAGAGTGATCACCGAAATAATAACGATTAAGCCTGTTATTAAACTTATGGCTTTACCTGATTGATAAAGCACCCCTTTGGGAATGGTCGATACGTAATAATATCCCCCGGGCATTTGTACTGCAAAAATCATACGCTCAATTTTATCTATGCTTGAGAGCTCAATAGTCGAAAGCATACCGATATCAGCGAGGTCGTGAACTTGATTAAGTTCGTACTCGCTTATGTATTGGCCACGCATGTTGTAGTCAGAGCTAAATAAAATCTTACCGTCTTTGGTCAGCATTAAATTAAGTGTGTTGTTATACGGGGCTTCTAAAATACTGGAGTTAAGTATTGAAGGCTCTACATGCATTACAATAAACCCAAGCTGCTGTGGTCGTTTTAAGTAGTAATCAACGCTATAAATTCGTTGAATAAAATATAAACTCGTAGTGCCATCATCTTTTTGAATCATAAACTGCTGTTTACTTAAATTACTTTGCAATATTTGATTAAAAAATGGGTAGCTTTTAGGTGCTGTAGTTAAATTGTTAGAGTAGTAGGCATCGCTTTTCCCACTAGCTGAGACTAAGTTAATACTAATTATATCCGGGTAGGCTTCACTATAGCTGGCAAATACATCCATAAGTGCGCCAAGTTTTCGCGTGTAGTTACCGTTTGCACGAATATCGTTTGTTAAAAAGTCGCTAAGTACCGGAGATGTTGAAAGTAGCTTTGCAGTAGAGTGAAAAGAGTCGATGTAGTTAAATATTTTCTGCTGTTGCTGTTCAACAAAACGGCTCATTATTAAATCAGCTTGTTTTTGTGTTGAATTAGTTACATTGGTGAGCGTAAAGCCGCCTAAAAATAGCAACGGTAGAATAACAAGGGGTGTTATATACCATAATAATCTAATACTTAACTTACTGGTTTTCATGACCAAACTACTTATCCTCCATGCAATCTATCAATAATATGCGTTACGACTTTATTAAACAAGCTTATAGCGGTCTTGATGGCTGAAATGTAACCACTAATTGTGTGGTATTTGGCTAAAAATAGCTGCTTATTTGTATAGTTAAGTTATTTAAATTTAATAAGTTATGTGTTTTTAAAATAGTATTTTAGTACTTGAGTGAAATTTACAATATTTATACATATAAAAGTGATTTTTTATGCTTAATATATTTAAAAAAGTGCTGTAACGCTTATTAAACTAAGTTGTAAGTTTGTTTAAGTGCTTTGCTATTTCATCAATGCATATTTTTACAGAGATTGGTATGTTGCGCGTGTAGGGCGTTAATGCATAAATACTTTTACTACTAAGTGAGTAATCGGGGTTAATTACCTCAAGTGAAGGCTTTACCAAGTTTAAGTAAAAATCAGGTACCAGACCCATTCCAGCACCTGCTTTTATAAGCGATAAACAACTATGGAACGAGTTTGCAAGGCAGCGAGCTTGGGTACTGAGGTGAAGTGCTTTCCCATGTTCATTTTTAAAAGTGTGATCTATATTTAACCCTTGCCAAGTGTTAGCGATGTAAGGTGTTTTATTTAATATTTCAGACTCTAGTTGTTTAGGGTTTTTAGTTATTCCCGTTTTTATACACAGCCTGTCGGTAAAGCTACCTATGCGCTTTTGTTTTAGGGCGCTGTCTTTTGAGGGACCTACTCGAATTGCGAGATCAATATTATGATCTAAAAAATCTATATGCTGATCGGCACTTACAAGCTCTGGCGTTAATTTGGGGTATTGAGTCATTAAGTTAGCAATAACAGGGGTAATAAGCGTTTCCATTAATGCATTCGGGGCGGTTATCTTTATATTACCAGTAGGCTCTGCTTGTTGAGTTTTTACGGTATCCCATGCCGTAGTCGCGATATTATTTAATTCTTTACATTGTATGTAAAACAGCTCGCCGGTTGGCGTTAATGCTTGCCTACGCGTTGTGCGTTTTAAAAGGGTTACCCCAAGCTCTAGTTCTAGCGCTTTTAAATGCTGGCTTACTACCGATTTAGAAACATTAATTTTATCAGCTGCGGCGGATATAGAACCTGCCTCAATAATATTTGCAAACACCGACATTTGTTTAAATTTACTCATGTTTATTGTTCTGTTTTTCTAAACTATATTTTTTATTATCTTTGTTTTTAGTATTAAAAGATATGACTAATATAAGCGTAATTTATTAACTACAGGTGATCTATGAATAGCGAATTAGTACTTCAAAAATGCAAACAAGGGATAGCGGATTGGCAGCATGCATTTAATAGCCAAGATGCAAAAGGCTGCGCGCAACAGTATTTTTCTGATTGTGAAATGCATGCACGCCCATTTGGTGTGTTTAATGGAGAGGCTGCGATAGAAAGCTTTTGGCAAGGGATCATGGATCAAGGCTTTAAAAATGTGCAATACACTGATGTAACATGGGAAAAGCTTGGTGATGATGGTTATGTTTTATCAGCCAAATGGACAATGAATCAAGCACACGGTGTTGTTCATCGCGAGCATTGGGTTGTTGCAGCCGATGGAAAAGCAAAGTTAAAAAGTGACGATTTTGAAGTGTTAGGTGAGCGCTAAGTAATTATTAGTTTAGAGTCGAGTACGTGCTAACTGGTAAGTCTAATTTATCTAAGGTTTTGAAATAAAATACTTATATAAATTCCTCGGTGAAAATAAGCTTAAAAAGCAACGAATCATCGCTTAAGCAATTATAAAATGGTCTGTAATTTAATTGCTGACCATATTTCAAATATTTCTCTTCATATCTCTTCATTACAAAGCTAAGATATTTTTAAGTTAGATAGCACACTTTTATACCGACTCCTGTTACAATTGCCATTATTAAAAAATTAGCTATTGGCGTTTTATTATCAGCTGTTTATAACGTTAAAATCAGCGTAAATAGTAGCTAATTACGATCAACATTACGGGTTTACTCGCAAGCGCTTATTTAAATGCATTCAACCCCGCATCAAACTAAAAGAATTTATTAATGGCAGACCAAACTATTATCAATGAAATCAGCAAGCGAAGGACTTTTGCTATCATCTCTCACCCGGATGCTGGTAAAACAACTATCACCGAAAAAGTATTGTTGTTCGGACAAGCTATTCAAAGAGCCGGTACTGTAAAAGGTCGTGGCTCTAACCAGCATGCAAAATCTGACTGGATGGAAATGGAAAAAGAGCGTGGTATATCAGTTACTACCTCGGTAATGCAGTTTCCGTATAACAATGCGCTTGTTAATTTACTTGATACGCCAGGACACGAAGACTTCTCCGAAGATACTTACCGCACATTAACAGCGGTAGATTCGTGCTTAATGGTTATTGATGCGGCAAAAGGTGTAGAGGATCGTACGCGTAAGCTTATGGAAGTTACACGCCTACGTACTACACCTATTGTTACGTTTATGAATAAGTGTGACCGTGATATTCGCGACCCAATGGAAGTATTGGACGAAGTTGAAACAGAGCTTAATATTGCCTGTGCACCTATCACGTGGCCAATTGGCTGTGGTAAAGAGTTTAAAGGTGTTTATCACATTCATAATGACGAAGCTGTTTTATACAAAACAGGTCAGGGTCATAAAATTCAAGAAGTTCGTACCATTAAAGGGCTTGATAATCCAGAGTTAGATATTGCTATTGGCGAAGATTTAGCTGCGCAATTACGCGATGAACTTGAACTTGTTATTGGCGCATCAAACGAATTTGATTTAGATCTGTTTTTAGCTGGTGAGCTTTCGCCTGTTTATTACGGTACCGCACTGGGCAACTTTGGTGTTGACCATGTTTTAGATGGTTTAACTAAATGGGCACCAACGCCACTGCCTCGTGAAACCGAAGACAGACTTATTGTTGCAACAGAAGAAAACTTTACTGGTTTTGTATTTAAAATTCAGGCCAACATGGACCCTAAACACCGAGACCGTATTGCATTTATGCGTATTGTATCGGGTAAGTACAGCCAAGGCATGAAGATGAACCATGTGCGAATTGGCAAACAAGTAAGTATTTCTGATGCGGTAACCTTTATGGCGGGCGATCGTGAGCGTGCAGAAGATGCTTACGCTGGCGATATTATTGGTTTGCATAACCACGGTACCATTCAAATTGGTGATACGTTCACACAAGGCGAAAAACTTAAATTTAGTGGTATTCCAAACTTTGCCCCTGAGTTGTTCCGCCGTATTCGTCTTCGCGATCCGCTTAAGCAAAAGCAATTATTAAAAGGCTTAGTACAGCTTTCTGAAGAGGGTGCTGTGCAGGTATTTAGACCGCTTATAAACAACGATTTAATTGTGGGCGCAGTAGGTGTACTTCAGTTTGATGTGGTTGTAGCACGTTTAAAAGCTGAATATAACGTAGATGCTATTTACGAAGGTATAAACGTAAATACAGCACGCTGGGTAGAAAGCAGCGATGTTAAAAAGTTTGAAGAATTTAAACGTAAGTGCGAAAGCAATTTAGCACTTGATGGTGGCGATAACTTAACTTACATAGCGCCGAGCCGTGTAAACCTTAACTTATCGGTAGAGCGCTACCCAGAAGTAACGTTTAACCATACACGCGAAAACTAGAACTCATTCAAAGAATTAAAAGAAAGCCTGCTTTGGTGGGCTTATAAAGGTAAAAACATGAATATTCGTACTATTTTAATTGAAAAAGCTATTGCAGCTATGGCTGGCGCAGGCTTACCTGAAGACACAAACCCAGCAGTAACGCAAAGCACACGCCCACAGTTTGGTGATTACCAAATTAATGCAGCAATGGGCGCAGCTAAAAAAATGAAAAGCAACCCACGAGAGCTTGCGCAAAAAATTATAGATAACCTTGATGTAAGGGATATCGCAGAAAAAACTGAAATCGCAGGCCCTGGTTTTATTAATATTCACTTAAAGCCAGAGTTTTTAGCGCAAAGCGTTAAAGCAGCTAATAGCGATGCAAAACTTGCTGTAAACGAGCATGCTAACCCGCAAAAAGTAGTTGTTGATTATTCATCGCCAAATCTTGCTAAAGAAATGCACGTAGGCCATTTACGTTCAACCATTATTGGTGACTCAATTGTACGTGCGCTTGAATTTAGAGGTGACACGGTAGTTCGCCAAAATCACATGGGTGATTGGGGCACGCAATTTGGTATGTTAATCGCGCATTTAGAGGATCAAATTAGCCAAGGTGTTGACTTAGATACTGTAGCACTTGCTGATTTAGAAACCTTTTACCGCGATGCTAAAAAACGTTTTGATGACGAAGAAGGCTTTGCAGATAAAGCCCGTAATTACGTTGTTAAACTACAAGGCGGCGACGCACACTGTGAAAAACTTTGGAAACTATTTATAGCCACCTCAGTTAAGCACTCTGAAGAAGTATACAAACGTTTAAATGTAACGCTTACCCAAGCCGATATTATGGCTGAAAGCGCATACAACGCAGAACTTAACGATATTATTAGCCTACTTAAGGATAAAAATATTGCAGTAGAGTCGCAAGGCGCACAAGTTGTATTTTTAGATGAGCTAGCTAATAAAGATGGCGAGCCTTCAGCGTTTATTGTGCAAAAATCTGGCGGTGGCTTTTTATATGCAACAACCGATTTAGCTGCATGTGATTATCGTTCAAATAAATTAGGTGCTGATCGTATCTTAATTTTTGTTGATGCGCGTCAAAACCTACATTTTACTCAAGTAGAGCTAACAGCGCGTAAAGCTGGTTTATTACGAGACGAAACAAGCTACGAGTTTTGCCCGTTTGGCACCATGATGGGCGCCGATAACAAACCATTTAAAACACGTACTGGCGGCACCGTAAAACTTGCTGACTTATTAGAAGAGTCAATTAACCGCGCAGCAACTAAATTAGCTGAACGCGAGTCTGATTTAAGTGATAGCGAGCGCAGCGAAATTGCCCGTAAAGTAGGTATTGGCGCAGTTAAATACGCTGACCTTTCTAAGCACCGTACCAGCGATTACATATTTAACTGGGACAGCATGTTAAGCTTTGAAGGCGCAACAGCCCCTTACTTACAATATGCTTATACGCGCGTTCGCAGTATTTTCCGTAAATCAGGTGTTGATGCTGCTACGTTAAATTCAGACGTAGCAATTATTGAACCCCAAGAAAAAGCACTCGCACTTAAGCTACTACAGCTTGAAGAAGTACTTGATTTAATGATCAATGAAGCAACACCGCACGTATTATGTGGTTACTTATATGAGCTAGCAAGTTTATACATGACATTTTACGAAGCCTGCCCAGTACTTAAAGAAGGCGTAGAGCCAAGCGTACGTGATAGCCGTTTAGTGTTGTGTAATTTGGTTTCTAAAACATTAGAAACGGGATTGGATTTACTAGGCATTGAAGTCATGGAGCAAATGTAATCACCGTCTGCTGCGTGTAGTTCGCTTTGATTGCGTTGTCGTGCTTTTTTAGCCTAAGTCACATACAAGAGCGTATGCTCCTTGGCATAAAAAAGCACTCCGCCTTGTCAGCACTTCTACACTTGCAGATATCTGAGTTGTGTAGTTCGCTTTAGCTGCGTTGGTAAAACTATTTAGCCTAAGTCACATACTAAATGTATGCTCCTTGGCATAAATAGTTCTACCGCCTTGCTAGCACTCCTACACTTGCAGATGTAATGTTTTACATTGTAGGTTGGGTTGAGTGAAACGAAACCCAACGATACACTTGAGACTCTATGCTTCTTGCTATTGATATACCTGAATCTTAATATTTGTTATTACTCAACATCTAATGTTTTAAGCTCGCTACTCAAAGCTCTTTTCTAGGCTTTATTTAAAGGACTTGTTATGAAACTCGAAGATATCCGTCGTGAATACCTGCAAGACGCACTAAGCGAAGATAACTTGCAAGATGATCCGTTTAAGCAGTTTGAAACTTGGCTTGAGCATGCTGTAGCAAGCCAGTTACCCGATCCAACAGCAATGGTTGTAGCAACTGTTGATGAAAGCGGTCAGCCTTCACAACGTATTGTGCTTTTAAAGCATTTGGATGATGATGGTTTTGTGTTTTTTACCAATACAGGCTCGCGTAAAGCCCAAGAGCTTAAAGGCAATAACAAAATTTCTTTGCACTTTCCGTGGCATCACATGGAGCGCCAAGTTATTGTGTATGGCGAGGCTAAACCATTACCTACCTCTGCTGTGGCAAAGTACTTTTTATCGCGCCCTAAAGAAAGCCAATTAGCAGCGTGGGCATCAGCGCAAAGTCGTCCTATATCATCGCGTAAAGTGTTGATGGAAACCTTTGCCAATATGAAAAACAAGTTTGCTAAAGGTGAAATTCCACTTCCTGATTTTTGGGGGGGGTATTGTGTTGTACCTACTAAAATTGAGTTTTGGCAAGGCGGAGCACATCGCCTGCACGACCGCTTTATGTATCAGCGCCAAGCGGATAACAGCTGGCAAATTACACGCTTAAATCCTTAATAAATAGATGAGTAAGTAACCGTGCAATTTATTGACTCTCATTGCCACCTCGACTTTAGTGAGTTTGATTCAAATCGTGAATCTCTCATAAACGAGTGTGTAGCAAAGGGAGTTAATCAGTTTGTTGTGCCTGGTATTACGCTTGCTCAATCGCATGCCCTCATTGAGCTTAAAAAAACCTACCCAAGTATAAAAATAGCCGCAGGGCTGCATCCTTACTTTTTAGATCAACATGAAGAATCGCACATGGAAGCGCTTTTTGAGTTCGCAACTACAAATAAACATCAGTTGGTAGCTATTGGAGAATGCGGGCTTGATCGAAGTATTGAAAACCTTCCTAAACAAACGTATTTATTTGAACAGCAAATAGCGCTTTCTAATGAGCTTAATTTACCGCTCATTGTGCATCACAGACAAAGCCATGATTTAATTTCGCAATCGTTTAAACGTTGTAAGCCAAAAAATGGGGGAGTGATTCATGCATTTTCAGGTTCAATCCAACAAGCAAAGTGTTATATCAAACAGGGCTTTAAGCTTGGCGTAGGTGGTGTTATTACCTATGAACGTGCAGCTAAAACCCGTGCTGTTATTGCTGCTATTGAGCCAGAGCACTTAGTGCTTGAAACCGACTCACCTTCAATGCCGTTAAGTGGCTACCAAGGGGAGGCTAACACGCCATTGCATATACCTAATGTTTTTAACGCGTTATGTGATTTAAAACCATACAGTGATAGAGATGTACTTGCCAAACAGCTTTATGATTCTTGCTCAGATGTTTTTTGCATATAGCGATTTACCTGCCAGCGTTTTAACCCTCGGCCTAATTGCCACGTAAAAATACAGGCAATCACTAGCATTAATAAAACCTGCCTACCTAAATCATGAAAATGGTTATGGCTTTTAGCTATCGCGGCGCGAGTTAAATAAGTCACGGAAACAAAGCCAATAGGGCGGTCATCGTCGCTTATTACCGGCTCCATAAAAGGCGTTTTTAACTTGCTTATCCCTGGCGTAGAGTCAGAAAGCTGACCATAAACATGGTGCGACTGCCAATTATCGCTACTGGCTAATAAAATACCCTGTTGATCGTAAATAGTCGCCGAAAGCACAAACTCATCTTTGCTTATGTCATTACAAATGGCATTGAGTTGTGGTTTGTTTTTTTCAATAAGCGGCGTTTTTACATTCAAAGCCATAAATTGAGTGAGGCTTTTTGCGGTGTTGTCTGCACTATCATAAAGTAACTGATGACTCTGAAAACTACTATTAACACCTACCCAGCTTAATAATACAAAACAGCCAGCCGCAAGTACTAAGCGAATGAGTCGCTTTCTTTGAGATGCGGATATAGGGTTTTTAATATGGTTATTTTTCATAGTCACCGTTTATGCTGCTGACAGCATTTTGATTTGATGTTACAACTACATTAACTATAACCTTAAACCCCACCTGATGGCGAATTTAGTGTTAAGAATACCCATTTTGATATGCCAACAATCAGGAAAATAAAAACAAACACGGAGATCCCATGTCGCAAATCAACATGGCACAGCCAACTGCTGAGCAACCATTACAACGCTTAACTCTAAATACATGGTTTAGTTATAGTGGAGGTGTATTTACCCCTCTCGATCATATCCCAAACAAAGCATTGGGGTTATTTAGCATCGCGTTTGCAGGTGATTTTGAAGAAAAACATATTATCAATATCATCGACTTTTTAGCGATGCATAACCAAACAGTAACTGCCATGTGCCAATACCAACCAGATTTAGGGTTAGCTCCAGCACTATGTTTTTACGCGCAAAACTGCGATCAAGCTATAAACCCGCTCGTGTTACAAGAGTTTTCAAATACGCTTGATTGCCAATTAGTGCAAGTTGCTACACCGCCTAATTTATATGAGCCTGGTTTATTGGTTATGGACATGGATTCAACCGCGATTACGATTGAATGCATTGATGAAATAGCGCGTCTTGCGGATGTATACGATGAAGTTGCTTCTGTAACCGCACTTGCAATGGCGGGTAAACTTGATTTTAGCGAGAGTTTAAATCAGCGCGTAGCCAAGCTTGCGGGTATTGAAAAAAGCTTAATTGAAGAGCTAAAAGGTGTATTGCCTTTAATGCCTGGTATTAAAGCACTGTGCCAAATTTTAAAGCAACATAATTGGTATTTAGCAATTGCATCGGGTGGTTTTGTACCTTTTGCAGAGCGCGTTCAAGTGCTTATTAATTTAGATGAGGTGCACGCTAATGTACTAGAATTTCAAGACGATAAGTTAACAGGTAAGGTACTGGGTACAATTGTAGATGCGCAGCAAAAAGCGGTTTTTTTAGAGTCACTTCAGCAAAAGCTAGGACTTGAAAAAACACAAACAGTAGCTATAGGTGATGGCGCAAACGATTTAGTAATGATGGCTCAAGCTGGTCTTGGAGTTGCTGTACATGGTAAGCCAAAAGTAGTTGAGCAAGCGCAAGCCGCTATTTGTGAGGGGTCACTATTGCAATTATTGTACATGCTGGCTATTCCGTTAGTAAAAGAGCCAACACCATAATACAAATAGAGTTAAACCGCTTAGCGCAAGCGGTTTAACCAGATTAGTTTACGGCGGCCCATTTGTTCAACTTGCTCTTTTTCAAGTTCTAAATGGCTTAAAGCTTCTTCTGTTATATCTACTATGTCACCCACGCCCGCAACTGCCCATAATGCCTCTTCTAAATCTTTTGCTTTATGCATTGCATATTGGCTTACGTATTTTAGCTCATTTGAAAGATAGTCAGTATCGGGGCGACCTGTGCGCGACATAAACAAACGCATAACGAAAATAAGTTCAGACTTTATACCATTTTTTATCTGTATAAAGCCTTTTTGGTAATCTTCACCGAATATACATTGGCTTGTAATTGCATCTTCAATGTTGCCTATGCGAGGGTTGAAGTTAAGAATAAGGGTGAATGGTAAAGGTGGATCTTTTCGACTGCGATCTTTTATATTGGGGGTAATAACGTTAATAATGTCTTCTTTACTTAATATACTTGATAAGTCTGTTTTATTGTTTAGTAAGCCAAAATTTTGCAAAATTGTATGGAGTGGACTTGCGTATAAGCCAAAACCTACAGCACCAACCTTAAAATGAGCAGCTTCTTTATTTAGATACAAAGGAAATTGGCAAATGCTTTTTGTCACCATATTTCTTAAAGCTGTAGAGATCCCTTCAAACTTAGGTTCTTCTTCAGATGACTTTAACTTACCTTTATTTTTTTCAATTAGTTGTGTGAAAAAGTCAACCCCAATATGCTCGGCGTTTTCTTCCTGATTTACTTTTAAATTTAATGTGACGAGCGTTTTCCCAACGGCCATAACTTCGTATTTTAACTCTTTTAGATTGTAGCTTTTTGTTATTTTTTGTAGTTCAGGAAATGAGATTAACGCAATATCACCTTTACTAAATGTGGTAGATTTTTCGCACTCTAAATGCAAACCCATTACTGAAAAATCTCGAGTATGACCGAGAATAGTCACTCCATTAATACTCATTACTACAGGCGTTCGGTGAAGGTAGCGTTTTTGTGAGCGTAAGTTTATATACTCAAGGGCGACTGTATCTAAATGTGGAGGATCTTTGTGTTTTGTATGGCCAAATAACTTTAGTTGGTTAACGAGTGACTTATCATAATCGGTTCTTTGATAATTTTGTTTTTCAACAGTATTACCAATATTTGTTAAAATAACTAAATATTTAACGTTTTTTATAAGACCTCCAACGCGTGGGATCGGGGGGCTATTTAGTTTTGCAATGTTTGCGTTTACGCTATCGGGCAGTGATAAAGGAATATATGCATCAGCAGGGTGACTTGGCATAATTTGAATTTTAAAGCACTGCCAATTTTCTTTTTGGCTTCCTAGGCCTAAAAATAATTTTTTTAACTCAGCATTATTATTAAGCTCATTACGGGTCGCTGAGTAATAATAAATTTTCCCATGTACAGTATGGGTAAATGTATAAAGGTAATCTTCTTTTATAGCCGTAGGCTGAGCAAGTATTTTTTTAACACGCTTGTGGTTTAGCACGCTGTATAAACGTGACACATTTCTTTCATCAGTAAAGTAGCGTTGAATAAAAATGTTGTTTTCCGTGGTTAAATTAAGGCTAGGATAAAGTTGTTCATCTTTTTCACTTAAAAAGACATATAGCGATGTTACGCGTGGAATATAAAACTGTTCGTAACCTTTAGAAACCACAGCATCTAGTGTGTTATCTAGATTTACTTTATAACGGCGTTTATTGCCATTGATAAAACTGTTTAAAAAGTTATCGAATACATCATTTTTTTCTATATAGGTACGCTTTAATCTAACATGGTTAAATTCAGGTGATCTGTTCTCAATAGCAACAATTTCATACTGAATTCCATTTTTTAAACCTAATTCAAAATCTTGTTCAAGACCAACTAGACGCATTGCTATAAGTTGACCTTTTTTTATAATATGCTCTTTAGCTAGCTTTACTTTACAGCCGCTTAAAGAAATATCTGAGGTACTTGCGGATATATCTTTTTTATCATTATACTCAATTGTTACTTTTATTGAGTAATTCATCCGTTCTTCACAACGGCTTTCGTAAGAGGCAAATTTTACTACATTGATACTTAATAAGCTGTCTTGTGCTTGCTGCTGCTCTTTACTTTGAATATTACGGTTATGGTTTTTTGTATTTAGTACGGCTTCGTAAACAGCCAAAGTGTATCCACCATATTGCTTTAGTGCCTTTTCAAATACTTCAATAGCTGCATCATCCATGAAGTGTTGCTTACCATTGTGCTCGTAGGGTTTTACAGTCCCATTAACCGCGCCACGTAAGTCAATAAAGCGTGCCACTGGCTGAGATAAGCGTGATATTTCCATTTTCATTAAAAACTGCTCAGGTTTAGTTAAACCAGCGGTTTTTGATTTGAAAATCTGGTCAAATTTAGTCTTGCCTAAATATGTTTTTAACTCGTTCACGAGGTCTTCGTGTTTGAGCATTATGTCATCAGCCATTTATAAAGCCATCACCGTCTAATTGAAAAGTAGGTATACTGAGAAGCTAATTTATCTGAGAATTAATAAACATAAACAGTACCTTTTTATTGACATAAGTACGATTAGTCGAGTAATTGCTATTTAGCTTTTGCTATTATGTGTTATATGCCATTTTATTGGCAAATTACTTTAAATTATCTTCAAAGCAATAAGTATGCCCTAAATTAGAGGGAAAAAGAAAACAGCATTTGTATACGAATGATATGTTGCTAGATTTTTATGCAGGCAAGAGTTTGTTGCTAAATAAATGTTTGAAGTGGCAAAATAAGTTATTAACAGTAAATGTTTTTAAAATTAAAGAATCGTAGATAAGGTTATAAATGACTAAAGCGGCAAAAATAGAGTTTGTGTGTACCGAATGTGGCATGAACTACCCACGTTGGCAGGGTCAATGCCGCTGCGGTGCGTGGAACACATTAGCAGAATTTAAACCTTCAGCAGGGCAAAGTAAAAAAACATCAGTTCGAGCAAGTGTAGGCGGGTATGCTGGCGGTGCTGGTGGTGGTTCTAAAAAAATCAATGATATTGCTACATCAGAAGCTGAAAAACAGCTAACTGAAATAGGCGAGCTCGACCGCGTGCTAAGCGGCGGTGTAACTACCGGCTCTGTTAATATAATTTCGGGTGACCCAGGTGCGGGTAAAACAACCTTGCTATCTGACTTAGTGGCAAGAATGTCACAACGTATGCCGTCACTTTACTGTACGGCAGAGGAGTCTTTATCGCAGTTTAAAAACAGGGTTAACCGTTTAAAATTAAACTATAACCCTGACGAGCTTTATTTACTTTCAGAAACGAGCGTTGAGACTATTATTGAAGAGCTCGAAAAGAATAAAATTAAGTTTGCTGTAATCGACTCGATTCAAGCCGTTGTAACCGAAACGGCAAATGGTAGCCCAGGCTCGCCTTCGCAAGTAAAAAGTGCCGCTCAAGCATTAACTCAATATTGTAAGCAAAACGATGTAACCATGTTCATTATTGCTCACGTAAATAAAAATAACGAAATAGCGGGCCCGCAAACATTGGTACACATTGTAGATGCACTGCTACATATAGATACCAACGATGGGCAAATTCGTACCCTTAGGGCAAATAAAAACCGCTTTGGCGATATTGATACAGTTGGTATTTTTAAAATGTGCGAACGTGGGATGTTAAGTGTTGATAACCCGAGCGAAATATTCTTATCGGGGTCTACAACTGATTCACCAGGCTCTACAATTACCTGTATTCGTAAAGGTAACCGTAATTTATTACTTGAGATTCAATGTTTAACTACCGAAACCGAGGCTGAGTTTCCGCAGCGTGTTTGTGTTGGTTTAAACATGAATCGTATAAAAATGCTGACCGGTATATTACGCAAACACACTAAAATTAAAATATTTCACGATACTTTTTTTAATATTGTTGGCGGCCTAAGAATTGATGAAACAGAAACGTGTATTGATTTAGCATTGGTTACCGCGCTACTTAGCAGCTTAAATGAGTTTGTTGTACCGCGAACCACTTGTATTATGGGTGAGCTGAGTTTAAACGGCGATGTACGCCCAATCGACAGTGGTGTACCACGTGTTAAAGAAGCCGCTCAGCATGGTTTTACAGAAATATATATTCCATTTCGTAATTATCATAAATCAATGGAAGGGCTTGGCGCTAAAATTACGCCAGTTAAAACAGTACATGAGTTACTTAGTTTAATTAATTAACACTTACGGGTGTTAATATGTAATGTTACTCTTAAGAAAACTCGGTTTACACAAAGAATAGAATAAGGAAATAACATGAAAAAGTTAGTAATAGTTGCAGCAATTGTAGCTGCGGGCGTTGGTGGCGTGAGCTATGCAAATTATGTAGCTACACAAGAAGTGCGTGCAGAAGTCGATAAGCAACTTGCTCTAGTAAGCGAGCAAACTGGCGCTACATTTAAATATGCTGGTTTATCGGCAAGTGTTATTTCAAAAAGCGTAGAAATAACAAACATGGAAGTAATAAGCCCTGAGGGTGACAATGTTGCAAATATTCAAAGCATTGAAATAACTGGTTATGAGCCAGATAAAATATCACCACATACATCGTTTGATGTAAAAAGCTTTCAGTTTGACAAAGATTTTGTTTCAAAATTACCTGCTGACACAAACGAAATGCTAGCGTCGGCAAGTTACGACTTACATTCATCACTTGATTACGATGAAGAGTCTGGCAATAGTGATGTAGTCGTTAAGCTTGATGCAAAAGACATTGTTAGTTTTAACATGGATATGGGCTTGGCTAATTCAAAAGCATTAATGGATGCTTCATTAGCGATTAGTAAAGCACAGCAAGAAGCGGGTAACCAGCCACTTACTTACGAGCAAGAGTTACAGCAGCAAACACTTGTTATGCAAGCAATGAGTAAGTTAGAGCCACGTAATGTTAGCTTTGTTTTAAATAACCAAGGTAAGCTAAAAGATTTATTATCAAGCGAGCTTGAAAAGCAAGGTATGACGCTTGAGCAGATGGAAATGACACTAGAGCAACAGTTGCAGCAAGCGCCTGTTACTGAAGACATAGCCGCAGCTTTAACTAGCTTTGCTAAAGGTTTAAATTCATTTAGTGTATCTGCAAAGTTACCTGAAGGTAAAACCATGATGGAAATTAATCAACAAGTTATGATGCTAGTAGGGCAACCAGAAGAGCTAGTTAAGTTTATTAATTTAGAAGTTAAAGGTGATTAAATATCAGTATTTAATCATATAATAAAGGCGCCAATTGGCGCCTTTATTATTTGTGTTGTTATAAGCAGCTAGTGACTCTGATAACTAAAGCAATTGGCTTTAATAATATCGGTGATTATTTGTTGTGATGGTTTTATTTTTTCCATTGCTAAAAACTCGTCAGGTTGATGCGCTTGGTTAATTGAGCCAGGGCCCATTACAATCGTTTCACAACCGAGTTGCTGGATAAATGGCGCTTCAGTACAGTAATTTACCGCGACCGCTTTTTGACCCGCTATTTTTTCAGCCATTTTTACTAAAGCACTGTCGGTGCTGCCACTAAATGCCGGAATGGGCTCGTGTAAATCAATAACACTCACAGCGTTAGGGTATTGATCATTAATTTCTTTTGTTGCATCGTGTACTAATGCTTGTAGCTCTTTAATGCTTAAACCCGGTAATGGGCGCATATCTATGTGCATTTCACAGCAACCACAAATTCTATTCGCGTTATCGCCGCCATGAATATTACCTAAGTTTAATGTTGGGTAGGGTATTTCGAAATGGTTTATTGAATACTTATGCTTTAATTGTTCTTTTAAGATCATCAATTTTGTAATCACTTTATGCATTACTTCAATGGCGTTAAGACCACGTTCGGGATCTGAGCTGTGACCTGAGCGACCAACTACTCTTATTGCTGTACTCATATGGCCCTTGTGCATAAATACTGGAGTCATATCAGTAGGTTCGCCTATTATACAGCGTGCAGGTTTTAAATTGGGGTGTTTACATATTTGTTGTGCACCTGCCATTGTTGTTTCTTCGTCAGCAGTGGCGAGTATTAAAATAGGTTGAGTTTGCTGCTTTTCATCAAGTTCACTGATCGCTTGCAATACAAAGGCAAAAAAGCCTTTCATATCAATACTTCCTAATCCATACAATTTATTGTCGAGTTCGGTAAGTTTAAACGGATTATGATTCCAACGACTGTCATCAAAAGGCACTGTGTCGGTATGACCAGCTAGCATTAGTCCGCCATCAGCTTCTCCGCGTTTTGCTAATAAATTATAGCGCCCTTTACCTCCTTCTAATTCTATAATTTCACACGTAAAACCGAGTGTTTCGCACCAACTGGCTAGGAGTTCGATTACGTTTTTATTGCTCATACACAGGTTGTCTTCAATAGCACTAATAGAAGGGGCTGCAATCAATTGTTGGTACATGGAAATAAACGAAGGTAAAGGCATAAAAAAATCCAAAATAAGTATTCAATTTAATTGCATAACAATATAAAAGTATTTATGATGAATATCAATTCACTTTTTAAGCATAAATATATTAAAGTAACGCTATGAAAATAATGCGACGATAATCAAAATTCATTAATAAAAAAGACTTAATTAGCATCTAAGCTAGTTTAAGCGAACATTATAAGTAAGTAGTAACTAATTTTAAGATAACGAGTAACAAATGAATGTAGTGATTATTGGCGCAAGCGGTTATAGCGGCGCAGAGTTAGCAAGTTTAGTTGCTAAGCATCCAAACTTAACTTTAACAGGCTGTTATGTATCTGAGGGTAGCTTAGATAAAAATAAATTACTAAGTGATTTATATCCAGAGCACCTTGGCTTACTAGACTGCCCTTTACTTCCTCTTAGCGTATCAGCTTTTGATGACATTCAAAGTGATGCTGATTACGTATGCTTATGTACCGATCACAAAGTAAGTGTTGATTTAGCGCCGCAATTTTTAGCTATGGGTAAAAAGGTATTTGATTTATCAGGTGGCTATCGCCTAGCAAGCAATGACGACTACGTTACTTACTATGGTTTTGAACATCAACATCCAGAGCTTTTAAATGAAGCCGCTTACGGCCTAGCTGAGTGGAACCATGATGCTATCGCCAATGCAAAGCTAATTGCTGTTGCAGGCTGTTACCCAACTGCTGCGCTTAACGCACTTAAACCGCTTAAACAAGCAGGCTTATTGAGCAGCGAAAGTATTATTATTAATGCAGTATCGGGTGTTACGGGTGCCGGGCGAAAAGCGAGTGTAGGAACACATTTTTGTGAGGTATCGCTTACTCCTTATGGTTTGTTTAACCACCGCCACGGTCCTGAAATTGAACAACACCTTGGCCACAAAGTTTTATTTACACCGCATTTAGGTAATTTCCCGCGTGGTATTTTAGAAACTATTTATGTACAGCTTAAGCCAGGCGTTACCAAGGAAAACGTTACAGCGGCTTATCAAGTACTTGCTAACGAGCCATTAATTCGTTTGCTAGGCGATAAAATACCGTCAATTAAAGGTGTAGCTAAGCAGCCATTTGTTGATATTGGTTGGCAACAACAAGGCACACAGTTAATTGTAATGTCTGCCATTGATAACTTATTAAAAGGCGCGGCTGGGCAGGCTTTGCAGTGTATTAATATTTCTATGAATTTAGAGCACACTACCGGCTTAAAAGGAGCGTTTTAAATGAGTAAAAAAACGTGGGTTATTAAACTCGGTGGGGCAGTACTTAATACAGAAAATGCAGCAAAAGCATTATTTGATGTGCTAAGTGAGCAAAAAAATGATGAGTTTGTCATTGTTCACGGTGGTGGTTCTTTAGTAGATACATGGCTAAAGCAAGCGGGTTTTGCTAGTGCTAAACACCAAGGTTTACGTATTAGCCCTGCAGAGCAAATGCCTTATATAGTGGGTGCGCTTGCAGGTTGCGCTAATAAACAATTAATGACTCAAGCTATAAGCGCAGGGCATAAACCAGTTGGCTTAAGCCTTTTTGAAGCAGGTGTTACTGCAGCTCAAAAATTAAAAGCGCTTTGCCTAGTAGGTAAGTGCAAAAGTAACGACGATTCTATTATTAACGACTTACTTAGAATTGGGCGTTTACCAATAGTTAGCTCGATTGGTTTTGACGAACAAGGTGTGTGGTACAACGTAAATGCAGATGAAGCAGCGGCAGCTATTGCCAGTAATTTAAATGCAGAACTAATTTTCATGACGGATGTAGAAGCGGTACTTGACGCAAATAAACAACCGTTACATCAACTTGACACAAAACACATTGATACTTTAATTACAGATGGAGTAATTGTGGGCGGGATGGAGGTCAAAGTTAAGACCAGCCTTCACGCTGCCCAACATTTACGACGCGGTGTGTATATTTCCAGCTGGCAAAAGCCAGAAAATTTAACGGCTCTGCTACAAGGCGAGCATGTCGGAACAAAGATTACACCATAGGTTTATTATGTTTGAGAATTTTTTAACGGGTTTAGAGTTAGACCAAGAAGGCGCACTTAATTTATTAAAGTTAGCGCAAGATATAAAAGCAAAGCCAGAAAAATACAGCAAAGTATTATCGGGTAAATCAATCGTGACATTGTTTGAAAAGCAAAGTTTACGTACACGTTTATCGTTTGATATAGGTATTAACCGCCTTGGCGGCCATGCTGTTTATTTAGATCAGCAAAATGGCGCTATGGGTGCACGCGAATCAATTAAAGATTTTGCACTTAATATTTCTACATGGGCTGATGGTATTGTGGCGCGTGTAAATCAGCACAGCACATTAACTACATTAGGCGAATATTCATCGGTACCGGTAGTTAATAGCTTGTGTGATTTATATCACCCGTGCCAAGCACTGGCTGATTTTTTAACGCTTCAAGAAGTACATGGCGATGTAAGTGAGCTTAAAGTGGCTTATTTAGGCGAGGGCAATAACGTGACTCATTCATTGATGTTACTTGCCGCAACGCTAGGTACTGACTTTGTTGCAGTAACACCAAAAGGGTGTTCACCAGATTCACAAATACTTAAAAAAGCTGAGCAAATTGCAGCAATGAATGGCGCATCAGTTATGGTAAGCGACCGTGTTGAAGCTGCGGTTGGTGCAAACGTTGTATACGCAGATACATGGGTATCAATGGGCGATACAACGCCGCTTGAGCAAGTAAAAGAAAAATACATGCCTTATCAATTAAATCAGGCATTGCTAGATCAAACAGGTGCGACTACGGTATTACATTGCCAACCGGCACATCGTGAATTTGAAATTACCTCTGAGGTAATGGATGGTCCAGCATCTAAAATTATTCAACAAGCAGAGAATCGCATGCATGCGCAAAATGCTCTGCTAGTTACATTACTAAATCCAAATTTTGTTAAGGAACACCTATGAGTTCAATTAAAAAAGTCGTTTTAGCCTATTCTGGTGGTCTTGATACGTCGGCTATCGTGCCATGGTTAAAAGAAAACTACGGCTGTGAAGTAATCGCGTTTGTTGCCGATGTAGGCCAAGGCGCAGAAGAGCTTGAAGGCGTAGAAGCTAAAGCAATTGCCTCGGGTGCATCTGAATGTTACGTAGTTGACTTAAAAGATGAAATGGTAAGTGATTACATTTACCCAACGCTTAAAACTGGCTCAATTTACGAAGGTACTTATTTATTAGGTACGTCTATGGCGCGCCCAATTATTGCTAAAGCACAAGTTGAAATTGCACGTAAAGTAGGTGCTGACGCACTTTCTCATGGTTGTACTGGTAAAGGTAACGACCAAGTTCGTTTTGAATCATGTTTTGCGGCCCTTGCACCTGATTTAAAAGTAATTGCGCCATGGCGTGAGTGGGATTTATCCAGTCGTGAATCATTACTTGACTACTTAGCAGAGCGCGATATTCCGTGCTCAGCATCGGCTACAAAAATTTATAGCCGTGATGCTAACGCATGGCATATTTCGCACGAAGGTGGCGAGCTTGAAGACCCATGGTGTCAACCGACTGAACAAGTATGGACTTGGACTAACTCTCCAGAGCAAGCACCAGATAAATCAGAGCTAGTAACTTTAAAAGTTGTTGAAGGCGAAGTGGTTGCTGTAAATGGCGTAGAACTTAAGCCATATGACTGTTTAGTTAAACTAAATGATATTGCATCGCCTCATGGTGTTGGACGTGTTGATATTGTAGAAAACCGTTTAGTCGGCATGAAGTCGCGCGGTTGTTATGAAACCCCAGGCGGCACTGTAATTATGGCGGCCCTTCAAGCCATTGACGAGCTAGTGCTTGATAAAGCAAGTCGCAAATGGAAAGAAGTACTCGGTGGTGAGTTTTCACATTTAGTATACGACGGTCGTTGGTTTACACCTCTTAAAGATTCTATTTTAGCCGGTGCTGAAGCACTTTCTAAAGTGGCAACAGGTGAAGTGGTACTTAAGCTATACAAAGGCCAAGTAACTGCAGTTCAAAAGCAGTCACCAAATAGCCTATACAGCGAAGCATTCGCTACATTTGGCGAAGACGATGTGTATGACCAATCACACGCTGAAGGCTTTATTCGTTTATTCTCGCTTTCAAGCAGAATTTCAGCACTCGCTAAAAAGTAAATTATTTATAGCCCCTGTAAAAGGGGCACTACAGGGTTTGGAGAGATTTCATGGCATTATGGGGCGGACGTTTTTCTACGGGTCCAGATGAGGCGTTTAAGCAATTTAACGACTCTCTTCCCTTCGATTATCAGTTAGCGGAGCAAGATATTATTGGCTCTGTGGCATGGGCTGGCGCGCTTGAACAAGTAAATGTGTTATCGAATGATGAGCACAAAGAGCTTGTTGCGGCATTATATGAGTTACTTGAAGAAGTAAAAGCTGATCCACTCGCAGTAGCTACTTCCGGCGCAGAGGATATTCATTCGCATGTTGAAGCTGCTTTAATCGAAAAAGTAGGTGATTTAGCTAAAAAATTACATACAGGCAGAAGCCGTAATGACCAAGTAGCAACAGACTTTAGATTATGGTGTAGAGATACAGCCGAACATATTTTAAAAGCAATTGAGCAGCTTAAAGGTGAGTTTGTATCTTTAGCTGAGCGAGAACTGGGTACAATTTTACCTGGTTATACTCATTTACAGCGTGCTCAACCCGTATTATTTAGCCATTGGTGTATGGCTTACGTAGAAATGCTAGAGCGTGATGAAAGCCGCCTACAAGATGCAAAAGCACGCATGAACTTTTGTCCACTTGGAAGTGGCGCATTAGCCGGCACAGCTTATCCCATTGATCGCCAAGCACTTGCACAAGGCTTAGGCTTTACAGGCGCTACTAAAAATAGCCTTGATGGCGTGTCTGATCGTGACTTTGTTGTAGAGCTATTAAGTTGTGCGTCTATTTCGATGATTCATCTATCACGTATGTCTGAAGATTTAATATTTTACAACTCTGGTGAAGCGGGTTTTATTGAGCTTGCTGATAATGTAACGTCGGGCTCATCGCTCATGCCTCAGAAGAAAAACCCTGATGCACTTGAGCTTATTCGTGGTAAAACCGGGCGTGTGTTTGGTGCGTTTAGCGCGATGATGATGACGTTAAAGGCGCTGCCACTTGCCTACAATAAAGATATGCAAGAAGACAAAGAGGGCATATTCGATGCGATGCCAACATGGCTTGCCTGTATTCATATGGCACAAGCCTGTATTAAGGGCGTTAAAGTAAGAGGCGATCGAACTCTTGCTGCTGCTAAAGGTGGCCATGCTAATGCAACAGAGCTTGCAGATTACTTAGTTGCTAAAGGTGTGCCATTTAGAGAAGGGCATCACATTGTAGGTGTGCTTGTTCAGCTTGCTATTAGTGAAGGTAAAACACTTGAAGATCTTTCGCTTGCGCAGTACAAATCGGTAAGCGACGTGTTTGAAGACGATGTATATCCGGTACTTGAAATTGACGCCTGTATAAAAGCGCGTCAAGCACTTGGCGGTACATCTATTGAACAAGTAACAAATGCAATAAAAGAAGCGAAAAAAAAACAGCAAATAACAGTTCGTGATGCCAACTTAGATGATGTTGAATCAATAGCTAAATTGGTTCAGCACTGGGCAACTGTAGGCGAAAACCTACCGCGTGCTAAAAGTGATATGGTGCATTCAATAAATGAGTTTGCTGTAACTGAAATTAACGGCAGAGTAACTGGGTGTGCGTCGTTGTATATATACGACACTGGCCTTGCTGAAATACGCTCATTGGGTATAGACCCACAAAGCGCTGTTTCAGGACAGGGTAGACAGCTAGTTGAGCACTTATTAGTTAAAGCCAAAAAATTGGCGCTAAATCGGGTAATAGTATTAACACGTGTTCCGGACTTTTTCGAAAAGCAGCGTTTTATATTTTGCTCTAAAGAGAGCCTACCTGAAAAGGTAATGAAAGATTGTGAACTTTGCCTTCGTAAAGAAAATTGTGACGAAGTAGCAATGGAATATATTTTGAAGTTAAGTACACGTGCGGAGATCCCGTGTAAATACGTAGCTTAAAATCCCTGGATATAAAAAACGTACGGTTACCCCTGTGCGTTTTTTTATGCCTGCAGTAAACTGGTCGGAGTTGTTTGGTTTGATTATATAAATATGTTTTGAGTGAGTTTTAAGGTGTCAAAAAAAGTTGGCACATTGGTTGCTTTGTTAAAGTGGACAATAAAGTAGATGGTAAAGAAAATAGTAAAATAGCTATCACTACTTTAAACAGGTGATGCATTTATCCACATAATAATGTGGTTAAAAATTGCACCAAATATAATTAAAATTTTTTACAAGGATCAATCACATGCAAGTTTCAGCTAATAGCCAATTACAAATGCAAGCATACAACAAAACACAACAATTAAAGCCTGCAATGGAACAAACTGCTAGCCCTAAAACCCTGCAATCTGATACAGTAAGCTTCTCTCAAGAAGCTATGAGTGCTGCGAGTAATGAATTACAGCGTGGTGGAATTATAGTTCCTATAAAACCTAAATAATAAAAGGTTATGAATGCTTTTAACTGAGTTCTTTGGCTTTTTCTCTTTATCGGCCTTTACTATGTGGGGGTTTTTGATGGCCTTCTTTTTTAACGTATTTATTTACTCGATAGGTCTAAAAAGAGAAACAACATTATTACTCAGTTCTTTTATTATGATGGTTTCTTATACTGTATCAGACTATTTTTTTAATTGGTTGTCACTTGAAAGCACCGTTTATCTTGACTGGGCTCTTTATGATTACGCCACGGTTACTGCTTTGTTTTTAGCATACAAACTATTAAAGAAAACGTCACCGTCTATGATGTATATAACTTTAGGACTAATAATAAATTCAATTTTTAGTTTGCTGATGTACGGTGATATATTTATAAATGAAACTAATGAACCCTGGTTTTTCTGGGATGTTTATACATTCACAGTTAATATCGTTGATTTTATTATGATAGTCGCATTAATTGTTGATAGAGACTTTCTCGGTCTTCACAAATTAAAGAACAAAATTCTCAGCTACTTCAAGTCAAACGATACACATAAAGCAACCTAGTTTTATGTACTTTACTGAAGCCCTAATGGATTATGTAAGTGCTTTTACACAATGGGGTTTTTTAATGGCCTTTTTGTATTGCTTAGTATCTAGTATCAACATTAAAAATAAATCCCTTCTCATTACATCAACCATTATGCTGTGTTCATATTTTTTGAGTGGATACTTTATAATATTGAGCAATCCATATTTGGGTTGGATTCTATATGACTTTCTAACCATCACAACAATAATTATTTTTATGAAGTTGGGTCTAATTAAAAATTGCTCAAGTGCCTATTTTATTTTAGTTGGATTAGCTACTAACAGCCTCCTAGCATCAATAATGTATTACGATTTATATATCCTTTATCATTTAGATGAGTGGTGGTATTGGAGTTTTTATTCTATTGGAGGGAGTTTAATAGATATTTTAATGATGCTCTCGCTGATGCTTAATAAAAATTTTTTAAGCTTAATAAAACTAAGCCCCCTTATAACTATAAAATCTACAAGGTCACCCAATGCTTGATTTTTTATGGAAGCTGGCTGGTTTATATGACTATATAACTATTTTTACGACATGGTTCTTTGTACTCGCTTTCTTATATAACTTATCCGCAAGTATTAACAAACACGATAAAGGCTGTGCTCAATTAGCTTTCATTATGATGATATCTTATACATCAAGTATTTTTATGGACCCACAGAGTGAAACACCTCACCTAACTCTTTTTTTATTTGATGTAGTGACCATTGTATTTTTGATTTTGTGGCGAATTTTTTTTAGTAAAACTATACCTATTGCGTTTTATTACCTTATTACAGGGTTAAGTTTTAATGCATTCGTTTTCTATGGCATGCATTACGATAGCATTATTTTAGGTAATTTAGACTATTGGTGGTTCTGGGCATTATACGTAATTGGACAAATTACTTCTGATTTAATAATGGTTTTGGTTCTTGCTACTAATAAGGATCTATTGGGTTTAATTAGGTTAAAACATTACTTGAGTCGTCTTAAAAAGCACATGCAACAATGAAGGCTTAGTAAAATGGAAGAGCTATTTTGGCAATTAAATTCAGTAAACGAATATTTTGGAATATTTATTACATGGCTTTTTGTTTTTGCTTTTTTGTTCACTTTATCAGCTGCTATTAATAAGCAAGATAAAAGCCGAGTTCACCTTTCTTTTATTATGATGGTTTCGTATACATTTAGTTTATTTATGGACATAACTACTGCGGCCCCACATCTAAAGTTTTTATATTTGATGTACTAACAATTGTAGTTATTCATATGTGGCGTATTTTTTTAGGACGTAATGTACCGTACTGCTTTTATTACCTTATAGTAGGTCTTGGTATTAATGCCTCACTGTTTATGGGCATGTATATTGATAATACTCTTTATGGCAATTGGGACTTTTGGTGACTGTGGATGCTGTATGGTTTTCTTATGCCTATTATTGATATTACGATGGCACTCATATTAATTATCAATAAAGACTTACTGAAGGTGGTTTGGTTAATTAAAAAATTAAAGAGATCATCTATACCAAAGCCAAATTAGCGCATACGAGTTATGCGCTAATGAAATAAATAGCTACTGGCCGTCACAGCCTAATTTAGTTTTTAGAGCTTTAACTATTACAGGGTCTACAAACTCGCTTACGTCACCATTATGACGAGCTACTTCTTTAACGAGAGTGGATGAAATAAATGAATTTCGCTCTGCGGGTGTTAAAAATACGCTTTCTAAGTCTGGATTTAGGCGACGGTTCATATTTGCTAATTGAAACTCGTAGTCAAAATCAGATACCGCTCTAATACCGCGAATAAGCACATTCGCATTGTGATCGCGTGCAAGGTCTGCCAATAAGCCAGAAAAACCAATTACCTTAACATTATCTAAGTGGCTTAAAATAGTGTTGGCCAATTCAACTCGCTCTTCAAGATTAAAGCAGGGCTTTTTACTTGGGTTATTAGCAACCGCAACTAATACAGTATCAAACATTTTAGCAGCACGTTGAATAAGGTCTGTATGCCCATTTGTTAGCGGGTCGAATGTACCAGGGTAAATTGCAGTAACTTTCATAATGTTCACTATTTATTATTTTAGCGTTAGTTTAACAGTGTTTGTGATACAAAGCAGCCTAGCTAAAAAGTATGCAAATGTTTGTTTTATTTAAACAGGTCAGTCCATGGTGGGAGTGTTTTAATGATTCATATTTGTTTATACTGTTTACCTCTTTTGAGTGTAATGTAGCCTATAGATAATTTGAGTATTAGCATATGAATACCAAGGATAAAATAATACACACCAGTATTTTGTTGTTTAACGAAAATGGTGAGCGTGCAATATCAACAAACCATATTGCATCAAACTTAGGGATGAGCCCGGGTAACCTTTATTATCACTTTAAAAATAAAGAAGACATTATCCGTCATATTTTTGCGTTGTATCGCGATCATTTAAATACTCACTTTAAACCCATTAATAAAGAAGATGATGCATTTAGTCATTTAACCGCTTACTTAGATTCGTTATTTGAATTGATGTGGCGATATCATTTTTTTTACGATAATCTCGGTGATATTCTCTCTAGAGATGCTGATTTAAAACAAGCTTACATTGATTTTCAACTGGAGTTATTAGAGCAAGTTCGTAAAATTATTTTAGGGCTTCGCGATAGTGAAATGATTGCTATTGATGAGCAAGATGTCATTGATTTAGCACATACACTTAAGCTAACCGTTAGTTTTTGGACGCCTTATATTAAAGCCCGTAGGCCAAGCGGTACGCTTGCTGAGCAAGATATCTATCATGGTATTTTAAAAGTGCTCACGTTATTTAGAGCGTACAGTACCGATAAAAGCATTGATAAAATGAATTTGTTGCGAGAAAAATATACCGAATTAGCGCAACAAGCCCCAACTGTTGTTTAGCCGTTGCTTTTTGGCTGTTTCCTAGACGCTGAATTTTTTGCTATAATCGCGCGCCAAATGCCTGGGAGCGCGAATTCCCGCAGTCTAAGAGTGAACTATGCTTAAATTTATCGTCAAACTACATCCTGAAATAGCCATTAAAAGCCGTTCGGTCCGTAAACGCTTTACTAAAGTGTTAGAAAATAACATTAAAATTGTATTGCGACGTCTTGACGAAAAAGTACAAGTAAGAAATAACTGGGATAATATTTCAGTTGTTACAAAGCTTGAAGATGCACAAGTTCGCCTTGATTTTATCGACAGCCTAAAACGCATTCCTGGCATCGTTCAATTTATTGAAGTAACCGAAACACAATTCGAAACGCTTGATGATATTTACCAAAGAACAATAGCGTTAGTTGGGCATACAATTATAGGTAAAACCTTTTGTGTTCGTGCTAAGCGCATAGGGCAACACGACTTTACCTCAACTGATTTAGAGCGTTATGTTGGTGGTGGGTTGAATCAACATATTGAAGGCGCAAGCGTTAAACTTAGCCGCCCAGAAGTAACAATACGCTTAGAAGTAAAAGACGATAAAGCTTACATTGTTTCTCATACACATTTTGGTATGGCTGGCTTTCCGCTACCAACCCAAGAAGATGTGCTTTCGCTTATGTCGGGAGGCTTTGACTCTGGTGTAGCAAGTTACCAAATGATCCGTAAAGGCGCACGTACTCACTTTTTATTCTTTAATCTAGGTGGCGCAGCGCACGAAATTGGCGTTAAACAAGCAAGTTACTATTTATGGAAAAAATACAGCTCTACACATAAAGTTAAATTTGTAACCGTTGATTTTGAACCTGTAGTTGCTGAAATTTTAGAAAACGTTGAAAACAGCCAAATGGGTGTTGTACTTAAACGTATGATGATGCGCGCAGGGAGTGTGGTTGCCGAAAAGTTAAACATTCAAGCACTTGTCACTGGTGAAAGTATTGGCCAAGTATCTAGTCAAACATTAGCGAATTTAAGCGTGATTGACCGCGTTACTGAAACGCTTATTTTACGCCCGCTTATTCAACACGATAAGCAAGAAATTATTAATATTGCTCGCCAAATTGGTACGGCCGAAATGGCAGAAACAATGCCTGAATACTGTGGCGTTATTTCTAAAAAACCAACGGTTAAAGCCAAAATAGACGTTATTCTTGGTGAGGAAGAAAAGTTCGACTTTGATGTGCTAGATACCGTTGTAAACAACGCACGTATAATGGATGTGCGTGATATTGACGTAGAAGCTAAGCAAGAACTTAAAGAAGCTGAATCAGTTGCTGATTTACCTGTAGGCTCTGTGGTAGTTGATATTCGCTCTCCTGAGGAAGAAGAAGCAGCGCCTTTAGAAATCGACGGTGTTAAAGTGGTGCATTTACCATTTTTCCGCTTAGCAACTAAGTTTGGTGACTTACCAAAAGACACTGACTACTATTTATATTGCGACAGAGGCGTAATGAGCCAGCTACAAGCACTTATGTTGCATGAGCAAGGCTTTGAAACTGTAAAAGTTTATCGCCCATAAAGGTTTGTCGTCGTAAGATTAAGAATTTATATAAGCGTGGTTTATACCACGCTTTTTTTTGCCTGAATTTTAGCAAGTAGTTCATCGTTGTAAGGTGTTGGAATACCGTGAAGTTTACCTTGCTGGTTAATATAGCCACATATAGCTGATATTTCAGTTTCTCTGCTATGCGCTACGTCTTGCTGCATTGAAGAGTAATTGTCAGACGTTAATTCCATTATTTTATAAGCGGTATTGAGCGCTTTAATCAATGGGATATTAAGCCCTTGTACCTTTGCTATATTGCACGCTTCGGTGAGTGCATTAAAAATTATAGCGTTGTACTTAGGCGCGCGTAATTCACCATTTTTTACATTACTTAAAGCGCTTAATGGATTAATAGCAATATTAACGAGTAGTTTTTCAAAACGAAGCTGCTGAATGTTATTAGTAAACTTTAGGCTGGGTATTACTTTGAAAATATCTGCCATTGGTACACTATTTTTAAGTGCCAACTCATTGCAGCCGCCAATAATGCTTTGCCCTTCACCAGTATGTTGCACAATATATTGGTTTGATTTAAAACCCGCTATGCTGGTAGTTAAAAAATAGAGTGCTTGATGATCGCTTAGTTGGTTATTTACCTCGTCAACATTCCCCATTCCGTTGTGCGATAGTACAACCGAGCAATGACTTGGTAAAAAAGGCTTTATTTGTGAAAACGCATCAAGTACTTGAAAGGCTTTAACAGTAAATAAAACCACATCAAATTCAGTTACTTTATCTAGCTGATTTAATGAAACAAAGCGTGCATTAATTTTTTTAGATGCGCCCTTACCTCTACTGTAAAAGCGGGTGTTTGTTGGGCTTTTGCGAGTTAAAACACTGACATTATGCGATGCGCTTAAAAAGTGGCTTAGTAATAAGCCAATAGCGCCATCGCCAACGATTAAAATATTAGCCATATGGGTTCTTTTTTCGAGGAGTAAAAATAACTCTTAATATAAAGTAGCTTGCAGCACCTGCAAAATCAGCAAAAAAATCACCAAGTGATGCTTGTCTATAGGGGAGTGCGTCTTGCATTATTTCTATTGAGGCGCCATAACCTGCTAATAAAAGTATTTGAGCGTATAAAGGAATTTTAAATGCTCTGTCCATTATGATGGCGAGCACAAAAAAAATCCCAAAGTGGGCTACTTTATCAACATGAGGAAATAAATTTACAACACTACCTTTTACTTCTTTAGCAAATAAAAAGGTAAAAGCTACTATGCTGATTAAAAAAATTGCTTGATAAACACGCCTTGTCACGACAAATCCTAAAATCGCTTAAAAAAGAGGCGCAAGTATATCAAACTAATTTAGTATCGCACCTGAACAAGATGCAGAAAAATGTAAAGATTTATAATTTTAGCGTTATAATTGCCTCATAAAATTAAGATTAAATAGTTAGGAGCAAACCAATGCCTTCATTTGATATTGTATCTGAAGTAGAAATGAACGAAGCTAAAAACGCGGTTGATAATGCAAATCGTGAACTAGAAACTCGCTTTGATTTTAGAGGTGTTGACGCATCTATAGAGCTAAATGACAAAACAATTAAGCTTAAAGCTGAAGCTGATTCACAAGTTATGCAATTGTTTGATATTTTAGCGAATAAAATATCAAAGCGTGGTATGGATGTATCAAGCTTAGAACTTCAAGATATTACGCGAGCGGGTAAAAATGTTTTTCGTAATGTAGGCCTTAAGCAAGGCATTGAGAAAGATATGGCTAAAAAAGTAGTTAAAGCCATCAAAGACTCAAAAGTTAAAGTTCAAGCGGCTATTCAAGGCGAAGAAGTACGTGTTACGGGTAAAAAACGTGACGACTTACAAGAAGCAATGCAAGTAGTACGCAGTGCTGAATTAGGTCAGCCTTTTCAGTTTAAAAATTTCCGCGACTAATAAAGCTCTTTAAGCTTTGTAATAAAGCGTGCTTTAATTTTTTACTGCTAATTAAAGCCGCTTTATATATTTCCTCCTTAAGTCTTTCTTCGATTGATCCGCTTTTTAGTATTTAAGTTACTATATTTACTACATGTAATTTTTATACAAAGTATTAAATGAAAGCCTATCAATTATTTTTGCTATTTGTGCTAACTCTATTTGCACAGCCTAGTTTGCCAAAAGCAGTTGATATTAATGTATTAGTTGAAGATGGCTATTTCCCAGTTAATATTGAGTAACACGTATGGTTAAACTGTTTTAGCTGTATAGACGTCCATTGACATTTGTAAACAAAATACTCACAATAGCCGCATATTTTCAAGGTGCTTGTTTAATGCGTAGGCATTGGTTTTAAGGTATTGAAACTAACAACAAGATAATCGGGAAGTTGGTGCGTTTTCATGATGACTACAACCCCAACACTGCCCCCGCAACGGTAAAGTACTGCCTGTTTTTACATGCTTACTGAGTCCGGAGACCGGCCTTGATGCAATCTTACTTACTAAAATCTTTGCGGTGGGCAAAGGTAGGGGACTTCATGTTAAACAAAACAGCTCTAGGCGTTGCAATTTCTGCTGCGCTTTCATTTTCTGTGTCTGGCGCAGAACAATCAATTGAAAAAATAACCGTTACAGCTAATAAGTTTGAGCAGTCAATCAATGATGTATTAGCAAGTGTAAATGTGATTGACCGTGCAGAAATAGAAGCAAGCAACGTACGCGATTTACCTACATTATTAAGCAAGCAAGTTGGTTTTCAGGTTAACCCAAACGGTGGCTTTGGCCAAAGTACAGGTGTGTCACTTCGTGGTACGGGATCGGGTGATACGTTAATTTTGATTGATGGCGTGCGTACAGGCTCTGCAACACTTGGTGAAAAAACATTAAGTAATGTCCCTCTAAATAGTATTGAACGCATTGAAATTATTAAAGGCTCACGTGCAGCTATTTATGGCTCTGATGCACTCGCTGGTGTAATTAATATTATAACGCGTGAGTCAGATAGCTTATCTGTGAGCGCGACGTTTGGCTCTGACTCTTATCAAGACTATCAAGTGGCAGGCTCTGTAAAATCAGGTGATATAACAACAGCATTTAATGCAGGCTTTGAAAAAACAGATGGTTTTGATGTATTGCAAGGCGTAGCACCAGATGAAGATGGCTATGAAAATAAAAACCTTGGTTTTAAAGTAAATTACTCCGATGTGCATTACGGCGACTTCAAGTTATTAGGTCAATACAGCGAAGGCTATGTAGATTACGACACTAGCTTCAGCCCAGCCACTAGTACTATAGAAACAGGCGATTTTAAAAACTATCAGCTTTCTGCTGGGTGGAATAAAAATTATACCAATCAAACGCACAGTATTGATATTGCTATTGTAACGGATGATTCACACGACACCTCAGCATTTGGTATAAGTGATTTTATAACCAAACGTGTGCAATTAGATTATACCGGTCAATATAACTTGTCAGAAGTGCTTAATATTAGCGGTGGTGTTAACTGGTACAACGACGATGTATCCCACAGTTCAACGCAGTATGATATACAAAAACGTGACGTGTTAGCTGTGTTTGTAGGTGCTTATTACAACACTGAAAAAGTATTAGCTAACTTAACTGTTCGCCAAGATGATGACGAGCAATTTGGTGATGAAACAACCTATACTGCGGCTGCAGGTTATCATTTATCTGAAGATGCAACGTTTAGAATAAGTCAAAGCACTGGCTTTAAAGCCCCTACATTTAATGATTTATATTTTCCAGCCTTTCCAGGTTTCCCCCCTTCATCTAATCCGGGTTTAGAGCCTGAAAAATCATTAAACCGAGAGATTGGCTTAAATGTAGGTTTTGAGGTAGCAAGTGTTGATGTTGCTATTTTTAGAAATGATATTGAAGATAAAATTTCTTCAGACTCTAGCTTTTTTCCTATCAACTTAAATGAAGCGCGCTATGAAGGGGTTGAGTTTGCTCTTTCACAGCAGCTTTTTGGTTTTGATAGTAATCTTAATTTTGCTTATTTAAGCGCAGAAAATAAAGAAACAGGTGCAGAGTTGCAAAACGTTGCTAAACGTACATTTAACTGGGAGCTTGCAAAACAGTTTGGTGCATTTGATGCAAGCTTAGATATGCAATACCGCAGTGACAGACAAGGCGCTGAAAGAGGAGGCACTGTAACGCGTTTAAGCTCATACACTCTGTGGAACTTAGCCGGTAATTATCAAGTAAATGAAAACATTGAAGTTTCGATTCGTGTAGAAAATTTATTTGATAAAGAATATAACGCGGTTGACTCAAACATAGATTCTACAACCGGTGAAGTGTACTACTACAACACTCCAGAGCGTCGCTTTTTTGCAGGCGCAAGCTACCAGTTTTAGTCGTCTTTAATTCCTTTAATAGATAAAGGTTATTAAATTAAGCTGAAAATACAAAAGCCCGATTTAAATCGGGCTTTTGTTTATGTGACTAAATTTAGTTACTCAGTTAAAAACTCTTTAAATACGGTTTCAAACTTGTGTAATTTAGGTGCTATTAAAATACTACAGTAACCTTGCTGTGGGTTTTCGTTATAGTAATTTTGATGGTAATGCTCTGCCGGATAATACGCAGTAGCAGGGCTCACTTCTGTCACAATAGGTTCACTCACATGGCTTTGCAGTTGGGCTATCATTTCATTGGTTTGCTTTAGTTGGGCTTCATCGTGATAGTAAACAACGCTTCTATATTGTGTGCCTATATCGTTACCTTGTTTATTTAGCTGTGTTGCATCATGTAAAGTGAAAAACATTGCTAAAAGTGTTTCAAAGCTAACTACAGTAGTATCAAATTCAATTTTAACAACCTCAGCGTGCCCAGTTGTGCCAGAGCATACAGAATTATAGGTTGGGGCGTCAGTTTCGCCACCAGTATAGCCAGAACTCACATCTAATACGCCATTTACACGTCTAAATGCTGCATCTATACACCAAAAACAGCCGCCACCAAATGTGGCTACTTGCGTTGTTGAGCTCATAAATATTCCTAAAATGTATATGGAGTCTAAAGGCGAGCATAAATTGTATGCGCCGCAACAACAAGGTTACGGCGCAATAAAGAGATTAGATCTCTTCGAAAGGTTTATCTGCTGCTTGTTTATCTAGCTTTTGTTGTAAAAACTCAGGTGACTGTGTATTTTTAGATAGAGCATAATACGCAGCAGGTACAACAAAAAGAGTCAGCAGGGTAGATACAATAACGCCTGTAAACACAACTACACCAATTACCATTCTGCTTTCTGCACCAGGGCCTGAGGCAAGCACTAAAGGTACTGCACTCATAACAGTTGTTAGTGAGGTCATTATTATCGGACGAAGACGCTGGGTAGCCGCTTGTAGTATTGCTTCACTAAATTCAACACCTTTATCGCGTAATTGGTTAGTAAACTCTACAATTAAAATACCATTTTTAGCGCTTAACCCTATGAGCATAACAATACCTATTTGGCTGTAAATATTGAGCGTAAGGCCTGTAGCCCAAAGCCCGAACATAGCGCCCATTAAACCAAGTGGTACAGTAAGCATAATTACAAACGGGTGCATAAAGCTTTCAAACTGTGCAGCAAGCACCAAGAAGGTAACGGTTAGTGCAAGTATAAATACGTAGGTCATCGCTGATGCGCCTTCGTAATAAAGCTGCGATTCACCTTTGTAATCTACTGCGCCATCTATATCGTTTTCTTCAGCAGCCACTTCGTTTAAAAAGTTAAGCGCTTGCTCAAGTGTGTAACCGTCAGCTAAGTTGGCGCTTAATGTAATTGCGCGCATACGGTTATAACGGTTTAAGCGCGATGCGGTTGCTTCCTCTTTTAAGCTGATAAGGCTATCAAGTGGGACTAGTTCACCACTGCGTGATTTAAGGTATATATTTGAAATGTCAGTAGGGTTAGTAAAGTCTTCTTTAGTCCCTTTTAAAATCACATCGTATTCTTCACCACGGTCAATAAATGTTGTAACACGGCGCTGGCCCAGCATTGTTTCAAGGGTTGTGCCTACATCAGACACAGACACACCTAAATCAGCGGCTTTGTTTTTATCTATGCTCACTAAAAACTGTGGGAAGGTTTCTTTATAATCGTGGTCGATTCTGACAAGGCCAGGGTTTAGTTCTGCACGCTTTATAATACGGTCGCGCCAGTCGGCAAGTTGCGCGTAATCATTACCTTGAAGTACAAACTCAATTGGGCGAGATGAGCCACCACCACCAATACCACGGCGCATAATAGCAAATGCACGAACATCGGTAACTTCTTGCATTTTACCGCTTATTTCGTCCATTACTTCCCACGTTGAGCGTTTACGTTTATCCCAATCGGCCATTCCCACAATTGCAACACCGCCGCTGCCACCCCAGCCAGGTACGCGAACGAGTACGCGACTTAGTTCACCTGATTCAGAGTAAGGCGTTAAGCGCTCTTCAATTTTTGCCATATTAGCGGCGTTATTTTCGTAACTTGCACCTTCTGGGCCACTCATCATAATAAAGAAGGTACCACGGTCTTCTTTTGGCGTTAGTTCAGAAGGGACTTGTAAAAACAGCGAGTAACTAACAAAACCAGCTAATAATAAGCTAACCATTAAACCCCATTTACGAGTTATGTTAGTTGAGAGTGAATTACGGTAACTTACTTCAATTTTAGTAAATTGACGATCCATCCATTGGCTAAACTTATTTGGTTTGTCTGATACTTTAAGTACTTTAGAGCACAGTGCTGGTGCGAGTGTAAGTGCGGTAACACTTGAGAAAAATACAGCAGCACTTACCGCCATAGCAAACTCGGTAAATAATGCGCCTATACGGCCATCCATAAATACCAGTGGTACAAATACAGATATAAGTACAAGAGTGGTTGCTACAATGGCAAAACCTACTTCACGCGCGCCTCTAAATGCCGCGAGTAACGGTGGTTCACCTAGTTCAATGCGACGGTGAATGTTTTCAAGCATTACAATGGCATCATCTACCACTAAACCAATGGCCAGCACTAAGGCAAGTAACGTTAGTAAGTTGATTGAGTAACCCATTGCTAATAAAAACATAAAGCTACCAACCAGTGCAACTGGTACTGTTACTGCTGGAATAAGGGTTGCTCTTATGCTGCCTAAAAACAAAAATATAACGAGTACTACTAGGCCCATAGAAATGGCTAGCGTACTGTAAACTTCACTAATTGATTCTTTAATGAATACAGACGAATCGTAGCTTTCTTCAATCGTGGTACCTTCAGGTAAATTACGTTTGATTTTTTCAAGCTCGCTGCGTGCATTATCTACTACGGTAAGCGTGTTTGCTTTAGCTTGCTTTACAACACCTAAACCAATCATATTACGGCCATTACCACGAAATAAGCTTTCGTCATCGGCAGCTTCTAATTGTACATCGGCAACTTCACCTAAACGTATTAAATAACCTTCATCACCACGTTTAATTACTAGGTTTTTAAAATCACGCTGATCTTTGTAACTACGCGCAGTACGCACTGTAAAGTCACGGTCTATTGATTCTATTTCACCGGCGGGTAGTTCAACGTTTTCTGTACGCAGTGTATCTTCAATGTCGCTGGAGGTAATACCACGAGCAGCCATTGCTTGGCGGTTTAGCCAAATTTTCATAGCGTACTGTCGCTCACCGCCAATACGTACGTTAGATACTCCATCTACTACGGCTAAGCGGTCAACAATAAAGCGGTGCGCGTAATCAGAGAGCTGTAATGAGTCCATTGTTTCGCTGTTTAATACAAACCATACGATTGGGCTTTCATCACTATTTGATTTAGACACTTCAGGCGGGCGTACTTGATCTGGCAAGCTGTCTAGTGCACGTGCCACACGTTCGCGTACATCGTTAGATGCCGCATCTATGTCGCGGTTAATATCAAATTCAATAGTAATGTTTGAACGTCCATTACGACTCGATGAGTTAATACTTTTAATACCTTCAATACCCGAAATACGGTTTTCTATTATTTGCGTTATTTTTGTTTCTATAATTTCGGCAGAAGCACCTGTGTATTCAGTGCTGATATTTACAATCGGCGTTTCAATATCAGGGTACTCACGAAGTGGCAGCATAGTAAATGCGACCAATCCAAAAGTAAGGAGGAGTAAGTTAATTACAATGGCAAAAACGGGGCGTTTAACGCTAGTATCTGTAATTTTCACGTATTACCCCTTTACGCTTACTTTACTACCAGAGCGAATTTTAATTAGCCCTTCAGTAATAATTTGCTCGCCATCGGTTAAACCTTCGTCAATAGCAACCCAGCCATTATTTCTGCCAGCAACATGCACTTCAATTTTATTGGCTACTCCGTCTTGAATTTGAAAAACAAAGTGTTTGTCTTGTAAAGGGATAACAGCTTTTTCTGGCACCATTAAAGCTTGGTTACTACTAAGCTCAAGCGCTGTATTTAGTAACATACCAGGGCGTAATAAGCCTGATTTATTAGCAAAACTTGCAGTTACTTCAACACTGCGTGTTACCGAATCAATACGCGAGCTAATATGCGTTACCTTGCCAGTAAATGTCTGCCCTGGGTAGGCGTCGTTTTGGGTAAGCACCTTCATACCCATATTTAATTGTGCTAAATATTTTTCAGGCACTTTAAAGTCAACTTTAATAATACTAATATCATCAAGTGTGGTTATTATTGTTGTGTTGCTTACGTAGGCGCCAACTGATATTTCACGCTTACCTAACAGGCCCGAAAATGGCGCGGTAATAGTCATTTCATTTAATTTGGTTTTAGCGCTTTCTAGTTGAGCCTCTGTTGCATCTACGCGAGATAGCTGCTCTTCAAGTAATGACTTTGCCGTTGATTGCGAACGTGAAAGTTCGGTTAGGCGATCTAACTGACGTTTTTCTTCACGTAAATTAATACCAAGCTCTTTAACTGCAAGCTGCTCTTGTTGGCTTTGTAGCTGTACTAGTTTTTGTCCTTTACTGACTAGGTCGCCATCTTTAAAATATATATCGGTGACATAATCATTTTGTGCACTTTTTATATAAATAGCTTGGTTTGCACGTGCGCTACCAATGGCTTCTATCATCACTGCGTTTTCCTGAGAGGTAACAGTATGAGCCATAACTTGGGTAGACATTTGTGATGAATCGGCTTGTTCGCCGTGGCTAGCGGGTAAATATAAATAAACGCTAAATATTAGTAGTAATGTAATAATAAATGGAAAAAGAGCTTTACCTGATTGTCTTGAGTGCATCGTTTTCATACCTGAAAATTAATTATATGTATTGTACGAAATAAGACCGAGAAAAGGCGGTTATGTGTCTCATAAATTTGTGCGTTAAGCGTAAAAGTAAATAAGATTTATTCATTGTTCCTATTTTGTTGAGGATAAAGCGGTAATGTATGAAATTTAAAACGACCTGTAACTTATGTATAACAACAAGAAAGATCATAATTTGGGCCATTATAATGTTTGTTTTTTATATGGTGTTTTACCAATATGGATAAATCTAACAATGTAATTAAATTTCGGGCACAAGGTGCGCGAAACGCAGTTGAGGTGCTTGCAGTCGGTGCTATAGGCTTAGTGTTTATTATGTTGTTTAATTTACTAAGGCCAGGTGAGATTAGCATCCTTGAAGTGTTTTTAGTGAGTTTGTGTATTGCCGCTATTTTTATTGGATATTTAAAAACTCAAGAGCCGTATTATAGCCTTTTGATAAGTGAGTCGGAGCTTGTTTATTGCCATAAATATGGTGCTTGGAGCATGTCTCGTAGTAACTTCCATCACAGCGGTATACCAAAAGTAGAAGATGGCCTTGATTACTTAGAGCTTAATGCGGTGGGTGTTAAAGTAAATGACATAGATGAGTTTTTAACAAATTTTGCACCAAGAATTGCAGGGAAACTTTTAATAGAGCAGCGTAATTTATTTATGCAAGTTGTTCAAAAACATTGCAAAAATGGCAGTTGCCCATCAGAATGGTTAATAGAAGATACACAATATACATCCCATAAAGGGGTTAGCTATACTGGTCTTATAGCCATGTTTGCTAACAGAACTAAGCACCTTCAACTGCTAACAGGTTACGATTTATTATTACCTGCCAGTGTATTAGATAGAGATATTTGGGCATTTAGTGCTAACTTAAATAAGTGGAAGCGCGAGCCTCGTCAGTTTATAGCGTCGCAAATTAATAATTAAGCTGCGACCGTAGGAAAGAAAATGAGCCAAGACAGAGCCTTTTTAAAAAGTGGCAGAAACACCATAATACATAAAGATAGAAAATACGATTTAGTCATCATAAATTCTGAAATCCATCCCAAAATTAAAGTAACGCAGCACGGTTTAGAGCCTTTTAAAGAAGAACTTCCTAAGAACCGCCGAGATGCAAAAGAACGCTATTTAGAGGTGGTTCATGTAACTAGCGCCGACGTGTTTGGAGAGGAAAAGCAATTATTGTTTATTCAAGCTTTAGATGGGCGTGAGTATAAAATTGATTATAGTAAGATAGGTACAAAGCTGTTTGTACGTATCCACCAAGATGCTTATATGTAGTATTTTAATGGCATATTTATTGCCTGTGATTACGCTATAGTAATTATTTGACATAAAAAGGTGCTGCGTATGAAAGCGTTTACTTTAATCCCTCTCATTTCTTGTGGCTTGCTAAGTGCGTGTGGAGGCGGTGGCGGCGATAGCGATAATACAGTTGTAGAAACCTCTGTTAATGCTGGAATCGATTTACAAATTATCGAAAAAACTGAATTTACCATCACAGCACAAGGTTCTCCCGCTGATGGTACGTTTTCATGGCAGCAAGTTAGCGGCCCAAGCTTAGATGGCTTTCCACTTGAGGGCGCTGAGCAAACACTTACCGCACCTGATGTAAAAACTGATAGTGAAATAATCTTAAGAGTGAGCTATCAAAGTACAGGTAGTAGTGTTGTTAGTGACGATATTTCTATTTCAGTGAGCTCTAATAACCAACTTCCTGTTGCTGTTGTTACACAAATATCTCCTGAAATACTTCCTTCTGTTTACAAAGATACGGTGACTTTGAGCGGCCTTGAGTCGAGCGATCCTGACGATAATGGCCAAATTGATAGTTACTTGTGGCAATTGCTATCAGGTCCTGATTTAGATATTACGAGCTTTAATGAGTCAACGCTTAGCTTTTCTCATCCATTACTTGAAAGTAACGTAAATTTATCTTGGCAGCTAACCGTTACCGATGATGAAGGCGGTGAAGCGAGTACGCAATATTCAATGACGCTTAACAAAACAAATGAGTTAGTGGATGCAAACGCAGGTGCTGATCAAAATATTGAAGAGTTTGAACAAGTAACGCTTGATGCAACAAATAGCGAAACGGTTACCGATACCTATCAGTGTAAATGGCAACAACTTACCGGTAATGGCGAAGCACTAGGTAATAGCAACCAATGTACAACGACATTTATTGCCTCTGATGTAGATACAGAGACCACATTAAGCTTTGAGGTAACGGTAACTGATTCAAAAGGACGTACCGATACAGACTCTTTATTTGTTGATGTATCACCTAAAGCGCTTGGCCTTATAAACGATAGTGGTGTTGGTGAGTGTTATAGCAATACACAACGCATTAACTGTGAAAGCGATGATTTTCCAGCGCAAGATGCCGAGCTTGGGCGCGATAGCTATGCAAACCGTTTAGACAAAGTAGGTAAAGGGAATTTAGCATTTGATTACACTAAACTTAATCAATTTGCAGATGAAGTTGCAGATGAAAGCTCAAATTTTAGTTGTATTCGCGACAATCTAACAGGCTTAGTTTGGGAAGTGAAAAGTGCGGTGTCGGGCATAGTACCAAGTACAGTTTTACGAGATGGGCAAAATCATTATATTTGGGATTTAGGCGATACAACATCAGAAATTATAACTACTGGTGGAGCAAATACAACCTGCCCTAGTGATACAGACTGTGGTTTACAAACTTACATCAATGACGTCAACGCGCTTGATTTTTGTGGCGGTACAAATTGGCGAATACCTACCTACAATGAACTACTAGGTCTAATTGATTACGGAAAACAAGGGCAAAGAGTATTAATAGATGAAAACTTTTTCCCTAATATACCTGAGTATGGCGCAATAACAGGCGTTAAATTACCGTACTGGACCTCGCAAACTGCAGCCGATGGTACAAGTTTATCGCAAGCGTATATTATAGATATGAGTGATGGTAACGACCTTGCTTACCCAAAAGAAAAGACCGCTTATGTACGTTTAGTTAGAAGTCGTTAGGAGAAAATAATGAAATTAAAATTACTCTATGCACTAGCAACTATAAGCTTGAGCTTTAATATTGCAGCGGCGCAAACGTGCTACGACGGTGCAGATACCACAACACCGACAGATAGATTTACTATAAATACAGATGGCACAGTTTCTGATAGCGAAACTGGCCTAATGTGGCAACGCTGTAGTTATGGGCAAACTTATAATACAGAGACCCAGCTTTGTGAAGGTTCTACACCTTCTCTTACTTGGCAAGAAGCGCTTCGCGGTGCTAAAAATGATACAACCGCAGATTACGATGATTGGCAAATGCCTAACATTAAAGAATTAGCGAGTATTCTAGAGCACAGTTGCACCGAGCCGAGCATTAATGAAGAGGTGTTTTTTGGTACTAAGCTTCAAAACTATTGGTCAAATACATCGGGTGTGAGCACTATGAACTCGGCGTGGGTTTATCAATTTGATAGTGGGCTAAATAGCTTGCATGCCAAAACCAGTAATGTGTATTTACGGTTAGTACGCTACGAAAAATAAAGTACATCAAAAAATTTGATATACAAAAGTGCAGCCTTAAAACCGCTGCATTTTTTTGTTTTACATAAATTTACGTTATTTCAATAATAAAGCGCTTACAACGTTGTCACTTAGCACGTTTTTTTGCCATTATAGGCCGTGATTTAATTATGAAGGAACATCACGGTGTATTTAAGCTATTTTGGCCTGAATGAAAAACCTTTTTCAATTTCGCCCAACCCTCATTACTTATTTTTAAGTGAACGACATAAAGAAGCCTTAGCACACCTTACCTACGGATTAGGTGAAGACGGTGGTTTTGTATTATTAACAGGTGAAGTAGGCACAGGTAAAACAACAATTACCCGCAGCATGTTAGAACAATTGCCTGAAAATACGCAAGTAGCGATGATACATAACCCAGCACTTTCAGAGCTGGAGTTATTAGCCAGTATTTGTGATGAGCTCAACATTAGTTACGATACTAATAATGCGACGCTTAAAAGTCTTACCGATATTATAAAAAAGCATTTAGAGACTAATAATAAATCGGGTGGGCATACAATACTTATTATTGATGAAGCGCAATTACTTGCTCCTAATGTGCTTGAGCAATTGCGTTTGCTAACCAATATAGAAACCGATCATAAAAAGTTATTACAAATAGTATTGGTTGGCCAACCGGAGCTACAAGAACTTTTAAAGCGCAATGAGCTGAGGCAACTTGCCCAAAGAATAACAGCTCGTTACCATTTATTACCACTTACGCAGGGTCAAACAGTTGCCTATATAAAGCATCGGTTGCATGTTGCAGGGTGTGATAAAGGCATTTTTTCGATGGATGCCATGCAAGCTGTTCATCAATTAACCGGTGGTGTACCACGTTTAATGAACTTGGTCTGTGAGCGTGCTTTGGTAGGCACCTTTGCAAAGCAGCAGCTAATAGTTGATAGCGATATAATAAAAAAATCAGCACATGAATCACTACCCATGGATTTTGTAGCGCCAGCTAATGAGACTAGCAAAGGAATATCATTTGTATCATACAGCTTTGCTTTCGCTACTTTATTTGCCATAGGTATTGGGCTTTCATTTATTTTATAGTTAGGTAAGTTATGTCTTATTTATTAGATGCGCTAAAGCAGTCGCAGCAATCAGATATGAGTGCTGAACAGTACGACTTGCAATCAGAGCAGTTAAAACAGCAGCAAGCACTTAAGCGTTATAGACGATTAGCATTAGTTTTTGGTACTAGTTTAGGTGCTTTTATTGCAGTAGCTGGTGGCTTTACTACGGGTAAGTGGATTCAAAGTACCAATTTATTAAAGGTATCACAATCAGCTGCAATTAAGGTGGCTGAGAGCGAAAATTCAGCACCTAAAAAAGAAATTAAGCAGATAGATAATGAAGTTGAAAAAACACAAATAGCTAAGTTAGAACCAGCCAAAGCAGCTTCAACAAATACAGCCACGATTGAAGGGCAATTTGTGCACGTGCAAACGCCTACTGGTGTGCAGCAAATGCTATTAACCCCTAACGGGCAATATATTCCTATGCCATCAAGTCAGGGGGCGAGTACAGCAGGTTATAATCAACAGCAGAGCATGCAACAAGTAATGCCAGTTCAAAATTATAATCAGCCAGTATTTAACCCACAAAGTAATTACAGTTCAAATGATGCGCAGAACGCTTCGGTATTTGGGCAAAATCAAAATACATCATCTGCTCAACTAGATATGAGTAAATATAAGGTGCTGGGTAAGCCAATTAATGGCAGTAGTCAGGCCCAACAAGTGAGCGACCCTGAACTTGAAGCGGTGCCTACAACGCTTAAAAATGCGTTTGCGCAAGCTATACAAGACGTCGAAAAAAACCAAGATTATGAAGTTACCCACGCATCAAAAACATCATCACGTGTTGAGCCTGTAGAGTTACTGCCTGATGGTTTGCAATCAATGTTGCCTAGCATTAAATATCAGGCTCATATTTACTCATCGAGTGCTGACAAACGTTGGATCAAGTTAAACGGCCGAGAGTTACATGAAGGGGAAAGTATAGGGGCTCTAACCGTAAGAGAAATTACACCTGAGCAAAGTGTACTTGATTTTGATGGCTATGAGTTTAGCTTAAAAGCGCTACAAGACTGGCCTGAATAGAAAGTAATTAAGCTACTTCATTCTGCAATTAATTATGCTTAACGAAGTAGCTTAGTATATCTAAGATAAAATAGAATTTTTATAAAAGCGCTCTAAATCAATATTATATTCTTTGGGTTTAATAGCTGATTCAAGCGTGTCTAAAGTTTTCTTGCTTGATAAATCAATGTTCTGAATTTGCGTGTAACGGCTATGTTTAGCGCTATAGAATGTTTTAACCACTGGTTTTAACGGCTTGGATGGGTTGCTTTCAGTCACTAACCCTACTTTTTGACTAGACAGTTTAACTAACGTCCCTACAGGATGAATACCAATACATTGAATAAATTTGGTGAGTAGAACTGGGTCAAAACTATCAGGACAGCCATCTTTTAATATTTTGAATGCTCTAATTGGTTCCATACCCGCTTTATAGACGCGCTCAGCTGTAAGTGCATCATACACATCTACAATTGACGCCATACGTACGTACTGACTTATCTCGTCGCCTTTCTTACCAAACGGGTAACCTTTACCATCTAATCTTTCATGATGCATACCCGCTATATCAACAGCAACACCTGTTAAGCCGGCTTCTTCTAAAATCTCCTTACTAAAAAGAGAGTGCTTTTTCATTACTTCAAATTCAGCTTCAGTAAAACGACCTGGTTTATTAAGTACTTCATCAGGGATTTTTATTTTACCAATATCGTGCAAAAGAGCACCTGTTGTTAGCTCAATAATAATGTCTTTTTCTATACCTAAATGCTTTGCAAAAATACTCATTAAAATCGAAACATTAATTGAGTGCTCTAGGAGATAAGCATCTTTTTGACGCATTTGTGTAAGGCATGCTAGTGCATCTTGATTTCTAAAGACAGACTCCATAAAGCCACCAGCTAGTTCTCTAAAAGGAGCTATATTTATATTGCGACCTGCTTCAATATCTTTAAATGCTTTTAGTTGCAGTGTTTTTGCTTCATCGTAAAGCTTTTTTGCTTTACCCATTTCTTGCTCGCTACTCAATGTTTTTTGCCAAGGATCACGTTTTATTTTTTTTAGAGGTATCGTGATTGGATCTTTTTCAAAGACTGTATCGACGAGAGTTTTACTAGGATCTATTATTACCTCTAAAATTCCTGCCCTTTTAAGCTTATCGATACTCTCCGGCGTTTTAACCCAGCCTTGATTTGTGACCTTAATGGAGCCGGTTTGCTTCGTAACGCTTTGCACAAACATACCCGGAAGTAGCTTTGAGATAGAAATAGTTTTCAATTTTTTCGACTTCTGTTACTAATCTCCCTTTAAATTAACAAATATATTCATTTTTATCTAATAAAAAAGGCACTTTTTCAGTGCCTTTTATAAAAAACAAGCTAGAAAGTATTAGAACGCTTATTCATCGTCTTCAACAAGTGTCATTAGTGATGTGTTACCACCAGATGCCGTTGTATCAATACTGATTGTTTTTTCAGTAATAAGACGCTTGATTAACGTATCGTAATACTCAGAGCTAATTACTGGTAAAATTGCACCTTTACGCTGTGCAAGCTGCTGGCTAAAGTAGCCTAAGCGAGACGAGCGAGCTGCAACTACCGCACCTGCTAAATGAGGGTGAGCCAAAATAGCTTGTAACTGATTAGGTTTAGCTACTTGGAAAACACCTTCAGCAACACCTGTAGAGATAAACTTATCTTTAAAGGCAACAGCTTCATCATAAAACAACTCAGATGCCACTGTAATTACCGTGTTACCTGCGGCAATAGCGGTAATGATAGACAGTGCCCAGAAGTTGAATGATGTGCTCTTATCTGCATAACACACTACACAACCACGTGCTTCTAGATGAAGTGTATTAGACTCACCCGTTGGCCCTGGCAGGGTAGTAAACTTACGCATGTGTTTTTCAAGGCGGTTAAGCTGAGCACGTGCTTCTGATAGTGTTAATGCTAAATCGTCTGCTAAGTCGTCGATAATTTCTACCGTCGCGATTTTAGCAAGCAACTGACGTACAGCCGAAACACGGTCGTTTAATGGTGTTGCACGCCAAATTTTTTCATCGCGCATTGAGTTAGCCATTAGCTTTTTAACTTGTTCATTTGCACCGCTGTAGTGGTGTAAATCAAGTTCGTCAGGCGTTAGGTTAGTCATTTGTACGTTATCTGGAGATGCTTTTTCTTTCACTAAACGTTGTAGGTAGTTAGGGCCACCGGCTTTAGGGCCAGTACCTGATAAACCACGGCCACCAAATGGTTGCACACCAACAATAGCACCAATCATGTTACGGTTAATGTAAACGTTACCGGCACGTGACATTTTAGCTAGGTACTCACAACGCTCTTCAATACGTGAATGAACACCCATTGTCAGGCCGTAACCAGTGTTATTAATTTGGTCAATTACGTTATCAATGTCATTCGATTTAAAGCGAACAATATGAACGCATGGGCCAAATACTTCACGCTTAAGTACTGATAAGTCTTTAATTTCGTATAAACGAGGAGCAAAAAAGTATGCGCCATTTTGCGTATTATCAGGAATTTTACATTCGTAATGAAGTATAGAATTACCTTTTAAGTACTCAACGTGTTCGTTTAAGTTTTTAAGTGCTTTTTCATCAATTACAGGACCAACATCAGTTGATAGTAACGATGGATCGCCAATGTGCAACTCAGCTAGAGCACCTTTAAGCATTTCGATAATGCCATCCGCTACGTCATCTTGAATGAATAACACACGAAGAGCGGAACAACGTTGCCCAGCACTTTGAAAACCAGAACTGATCACATCGTCAACTACTTGCTCAGGAAGGGCAGTTGAGTCAACAATCATACAGTTTTGGCCACCTGTTTCTGCAATTAACGGTACTTGAATATCGTTACGTGCAGCAAGTGTTTGAGAAATTAATGTGCCTGTTTCAGTAGAGCCTGTAAACATAACTGCTTGAATACGCTCATCAGGAACAATTGTTTTGCCTACTTCAGAACCGCGAGCAATAACAGGCTGAACAACATGCTCAGGTAAACCAACAGAGAGCATTAGTTCAATAGCACGAATTGCGATTAAGCTTGTTTGCTCAGCAGGCTTAGCAATTACAGTGTTACCTGTAACAATGGCTGCAGCAACTTGACCTAAGAATATTGCAAGCGGGAAGTTCCACGGACTAATACATAAAATAACGCCACGGGCTTCAAAACGCTCATCTTTAGATAACTCTTCAGCGCGCGCTGCGTAGTAACGACAAAAATCAACCGCTTCACGTACTTCATCAATACCATCTTGCGCTACTTTACCCGCTTCTTTAATACAGATAGCGACTAGTTCATCATGATGACGCTCTAAAATGTCAGCAACGCGACGCAGTAAATTAGCTCGCTCTTTTACTGGTGTTTGTGACCATGATTCAAGTGCCGCTTCAGCGTTAGCCAGTAATACTTTCATCTCTTCGCCAGTTTGTAACTTAACGTGGCCGATGATTTCTTTGTGATTTGCTGGGTTTTTAACAGCCAATGAGCCTTCTGGTACTTGGCTTTGCTCAATTAAGTGCTCATTAAACCATGTTTCAAGATTCTCTTTGAAAGGGGTAATAACATTAATATCGGTTAAATCCATGCCTTTAGAGTTAGCACGTTCTTCACCGTATAAATCAATTGGCATTTTGATTTGCGTATTGTACTTGTTACGCAGGCCTTGCAGTGTTTCTACAGGGTCTGGTAGTAATGATTCAACAGGTTTTGTTGTATCTACAATCGCGTTTACAAATGATGAGTTAGCACCATTTTCTAACAAACGACGAACAAGGTAAGCAAGTAGGTCTTCGTGTTGACCAACCGGTGCATATACACGACATTGAATTTTTTCTTCGTTAACGATTTGGTCGAATAATGATTCACCCATACCGTGCAAACGTTGAAATTCAAAACCGGTGTTGTCGCCTTTCGCTACTTCTAAAATAGTCGCGGCAGTGTAAGCGTTGTGCGTTGCAAATTGTGGATAAAGTACGTCGCGCGCTTCAAGCATTTTAATTGCACATGCTTTGTAAGAAACATCGGTTGTTGCTTTACGAGTAAATACAGGGAAATGCTCTAAACCATCTTGTTGTGTGGTTTTGATTTCAGTATCCCAGTACGCGCCCTTAACTAAACGTACCATCATTTTACGACCAACACGGGTTGCAAGGTCTGTTAGCCATTCAATTACAAAAATAGCGCGTTTTTGGTACGCTTGAACCGCTAAGCCAAATCCTTGCCAATCACCAAGATCTTCATCACTAAATACCGCTTCAATGACATCTAATGAAATATCTAAACGGTCAGCTTCTTCAGCATCAACGGTAAAGCCGATATCGTATTTCTTAGCAGCAAGCGCAAGTTCTTTTAGCTTTGGTACAATTTCTTCCATCACGCGGTCTTTATGAGTGAACTCATAACGCGGGTGAATAGCAGAAAGCTTCACTGAAATACCAGGGCTCTTTACAGGGCCACGGCCGTTTGCCGCTTTACCAATAGCATGAATTGCATTCATGTAGCTGTCAAAGTAACGCTTCGCATCTTTCATTGTGCGCGCGCCTTCGCCTAGCATATCGTAAGAATATACATAACCTTTTTGCTCTGTATCGGCAGCACGTTCAATTGCTTCGTCAATGGTACGACCCATAACGAATTGCTTACCCATAATTTTCATAGCAAAATTTACAGACTTACGAATAACTGGCTCACCTAAACGACCAATGGTCTTTTTAAGCATGCCGAACTGTTGTTCTTTCGTTTTGTCTGTGTAGTTAACCATTTTACCGGTAACTAATAATCCCCAAGAAGACGCGTTTACGAATAAAGAATCGCTGCTGCCTAAATGAGAGCTCCAATCACCTTTCGCTAACTTGTCACGAATCAGTACATCTTGAGTTGCTTTGTCTGGTACGCGAAGCAGCGCTTCGGCCAAACACATTAATACAACGCCTTCTTCACTAGAGAGTGAAAATTCATTTAAAAGCGCATCAACACCGCCTTGCCCATCTTGCTCTTTACGAATGTTTAAAACAATCTGGCGGGCTCTTTCCCAGGCACGACTTCGTGCTTTTACGCCTACTTCTGCAAGCGGTAAAATATGATCAATAACCGCATTTTCATCTATGCGGTAGAAGTCACGGATTCTTTGTCTAATAGGACAAATCGTTGTTAAATCGCCGTTGAATAACATAAGCAACCCTCAGGAGTGTTAAGAATTAAAGTAAAATTAATTACCAATAAATTACCAGTGATATTGTGAGTGCATTCTAATTAAATTTCAGCAGAATATGCTGGTTAAATTTCGCGTTTTACGATAATTTACAGGGCATAAATTTAACTTATCCGCATAAAATTCTGTTATGACAATTCCAAATAGATTACGCATGCTAGATCGTATTGATTTAGCCATACTAGACGTTCTACAAAAGAACGGCAGAATTTCAAATGTTAACCTCGCAAAACAGGTTAATTTGAGTGCAAGCCCGTGTCTTGATCGTGTAAAACGATTAGAGCAAGAAGGCTATATCGAAGGCTACTACGCTAAGCTTAGCGAAGCAAAGCTTAATCAAAGCTTAGTAGCACATGTTCAAGTGTCGCTTGTTGCTTCAAATACAGCAGTATTTAAGGTATTTAGAGAGCATATACTAAGAATACAACAAGTCGTTGAATGCGACATGGTGGCAGGCGGTTATGATTATTTATTAAAAATCCGCGTTTCTAATATGGAAGAATATAGACAAGTTCTTGGCGACTTAGTCGATATTCCCGGCGTGGGCACTCATCATACTTATATGGTGATCGAAAAGATTAAAAAAGACGAAGGGCTGCTAATCGACATTTAAGCTTTTCTTAAGTAATAAAAAACCGCAATTGCGGTTTTTTATTTTAGTAGATAAAGGCTATACCAAATAGTTAGTACATCACCTTATACATAATTTATTACGACCTTCCGACTTCGCTCTATATAAAGCCGTATCAGCCGCGCATATTAATGCCTCAGATGTTCTGTACTGATTATCGTATTCACACGCTAAACCCTGGCTTACACTTATCTTTACATTCGCTGGCAAACCAATATCTCTAAAATTAATGTTGAGTATTTTTTCTTGAATACGTTTTGCGATCATTTCTGCATTTGAGACATGTGAGCGGGGTAATACAACAGCAAACTCCTCACCACCATAGCGTGCTACTAAACTATCTTTTGAGGGGAGGCAGTCTTCAATTGTTTGAGCTACTTTTTGCAAACATTTATCACCCTTTACATGACCAAAATTATCATTAAACAGTTTAAAAAAATCAATATCGATCAAGATAAAACTCAAAGGCTGTTTGTCTACTATGCATTCTTGCCAATTTTTAATAATCGCCTTTTCTAAAGTGCAGCGATTAGCGACGCCTGTAAGGTGATCTATTTTGGCTATGTTTTCGAGTACTTTATACTTTTTAACATGCCTAGAAATATCATGCATAATACAAATAAATAGAGGGATATTGTTTGTAGTTGATGCGGGTATACAAGAAATTGAGAGCTCTATATCTAAACAGTTACCATTGTTTTTTATTATTTTAACTTCTTTCGGGCCATGATTGAGTGGTGTTTGATAGTTGTTTTTCCAACTTTCAAACATGTATTGATAGTCATCGCGATACTGTTCTTGTAAACAATCTTGCCATTTTTTACCTATTAACGAGTCAGACGTAACATTAAAAAAACGAGCTGCAACGGGATTTACTGATTCAAACACTCCATCTGCATTAACAATAAAAATAGCATCGGCCATCACATTAGTGACATTAATAATTGCGCTTATTTTTTCATTGTTAACGGTATTAGAAATGCTGCTCATTAATGCAGATACAGCGTTGTCGGTGTTGTTTGCTCTGCTATTTTCATTATTGTTAGACATGGTGTTGCTCATTTTTATTGTTAATGAAACTTTATGTCTAGCAGTTTATTTAATTTATGTTTTTTAAACCTTTCGGTAACCTTCCTTTCTAAGCTGTTGTTACTTATTGTTTATTTTTTGGGTTTAAATAAATTGCACAGGAATAAATCAGCCCAGTGCAATTTAAAATCAATAATTAATCGTTGTTGATTAATTTTTTTTATTTATAACTTGTGGGTCAGGGCTTGAATAAGGTTTATCATTACATTCAACGTTAAATATTAAACACGCAGTGCCTGAGTTTTTTGCTGTATCGATGATAGTGATTGCTTGGTGGTTATCACTAAGTGCATAACTGAAGTCTTGGGCACATGTTCCTATTTTATCAGTAACTGTAGCTCCTGTGAAAAAAAAGCCTAGCCCAACTGCAGCAGGAGTTAAAGTGTAAGTACCTGCAGTTTCGGTTCTTACTGTACCGCCGCCATCAACGGCTTTGCCATTTTCTGTGTAGCTAAAAATAGCCTCTTTTTTATCGTTAAACTCAATATGCACTTGAATGTCGACTTTGTTTATAGTTGTAGTCATGTAATTTCCTTTGTATTTAGTTTTATAGTTTAAAGTCAGTAATGCCTAGTTTTAACAGGCTTGCTGTTATTGTTGGTATTTCGTTTGCTCGGTTTAAGCAGGTATACGCTTGTACCTGCGGGTACTTTACGTGAATACTTTGGTTTATTTTTACTGTTTTAGTAATAGCTTTAAGCACATTTAAGCAAAATTGCTCTCGTTGTTCACTGGTCGCAGCTAATTTAGCTTTGAATAGGTTTATATTTATGGGGGCTAAGTTATCTCTATTTTTCATTTTATTGGTTATGTACCGTTTATATTCGCCATCATTCTCAAGGGTCGTTAATAACTCTTGCGCTTTAAGGGGGAAGTTTCTGTCAATAAAATAGTGAATTAGACTAATTTGTGTATTGATAGAATTGATACTATTAAGACCTTGTGATTTTAAGAAGCTAATAATTTTTTCTGTCCTTGAATCAATCTTTTTGTCATAAGACAACATTATCAATTGCGCTAATGAGCGATAATACATATGTTGAAATTCATTATTTTCCGGATCTTGCTTTAAAGCCTCATTTATAATTTCATTCGCAAAGCGAGCTTTTAAATAGGCCATTTTTTTATCAGGTAAATAACTTAGTAAATAACTTTGTTGCATATGTATATTTGCTGACATATAAAAAAGACTGGCGTCATCAGGGTAGTGATTAGTCATTTCTTTCACCACAGAAACTGCATTTTCCAGCATATTCATTGCGACATTAAAGTTACCTAAGTTACCTTCAGTTTTTGCAAGCCAACTGATTGTATCTGCTTTATCACGTAATAAATTTTTACTATTCGGTTTTAGTTCAATGGCCCTATTCTTAAGCATAAGTGACTCTGTAAAGCTTTTTTTCGCGGCTATATAGTCAAATTTCTCTGTGTATAAAGAACCCAGTGAATTATGTGAATATGACAATTCCATAATCGAGTTAAAATCATTGGGTGCTAATGAATACATTTTTTCGCTATAAGAGTGGTACTTTTTAAATAATGGCTCAGTGGCGGCGTAATCACTTTTATCGTAACTAAGCTGCCCTAACCAAAAGGCATTGGCACCCGCAAGCGTGAGTAGCTCTAAGTTGTTTGGCTGGATTTTTAATAATGCCTCAAGGCGGGTGCGGGCATTTTCAAAGGCGGTGAAGGCTTCGTCGGTTTTACCGCGTGAATAGGCTACCTCTCCCATTGCTTCAAGAGTTTGTGCGTACTGAAGACGGTTGTTAAATTGTGCTTTATCATCGCTAAAGCTAAAAAGTGAACCTGATTCGTCAGTTTGATTAGTAAAATACTCAAGTGCTTTATTACTAATACCGTCAAGTAAGTCCATTCGCTTTACGCTACGTAATTTATCGGCAAAATCACCGACCATAAAACCAAGCAGGCTTTCTGCTTCAAGTCGCTTTTGCTGTGCCTGCTGTTGTGCTTTAAAACTGGTGAAACTCATTAATAACGCAATAAATGTGAGTAAACAGAGTAAAAATATTGTGCCACGTTTTATGTTTGTTTTAGTTTTAGTGCTTTTAATGGATCTTTTAATAAGTGCATGTTCGTTATCGTCAAGCTCGAATACATTATCGTTGAGTAGTGAAATAACTTCTTGCAGTGGTTTACCCGGCGCCAAAAGGTAAGCATTACTTTTACCTTCATTAATCCAGTTTTGTGCTTGGTGTTGTAAGCGGCTTTTTATTGCTATTGCATCTTTATGGTCATTAATCCAGTTTTTTGCACGAGGCCATTGGCGTAATAGTGCCTCGTGAGCAAGACTAAAACAGGCTTCGCCATTTTGTAAGTGTGATACAAATAAACGGCTTTCTACCATGGCCTGCACAAATTCTTTTTGGCTTTTATTATTTAATGTTTGCCAACGTGCTGCTCGGCTCGTAATGGTTTTACCATCAGGATTTAGGGTCACTAATTGCGATAACACGCTATTAAGTTGTTGCTGTTGCTCGCTGTTTAGGCTGATAAATACATCTTCTGCTTTTTTACCGATTGCGCCCTCAATACCACCTAGTTTTGTATAAACACTGTGCAGCAGCTCGTTATTATCACTGCGCTGCAAGTACAGCTCTTGCAATGTGTATTGCAGCATGGGCAGTGCATCGGGGTTATTGGCTGTATCGGCACAAAGTATTTCATCCAGTGGTGTTTGGGTTTGTGGGTCATTCGAGAACGTTAAATTAGCGGTTAACGCTGGCAGGCGAATAATTTGTTGAAGCTCTTGGCGGTTTGGCGGTGCTAAATCGTAATGCGCACCATGAGGTTTACCTGCCATTAGGCTGGGTTGTTCAACCACTAAAGGATAAAAGTCGTTACGGCACGCACTAAATACAATCACTGTTTTAGAGGTTGCTAAGCGCTCAATAACCGATAAAAAATGGCTGCGTGTTTCGCTACTAAATAAAAGAGAAGAAAGCAGTACTTCTAAGCGGTCAATAAATAAAAATAACTGTGGTGTTTTAAGTTGTGTAGAGGCTTTGCTAAGTGCAATTTGTATGGAGTTGATTACGCCATCGATTGTCAATTCTAGTTGCTCTGCCAGTGTTTGCGCGCTTAATCCTTCAAACACAGGAAGGCCGTTTATATCCCAATCAAGCAATGTAGAAGCTAAATCTAAAAAAAGTCTATTTTTATGAACATCTGCAAAGTCGAGTTGGCTATAAGAAATAACCCCAATGCCATTATAGCCTCGCTCATCAAGTAATTTAGGCAATATACCCGCATTAACAAGTGATGATTTACCTGTGCCACTTGGACCCAGTATTAAACAAAACGCGCGACCAAATTTAACTTGGCTCGATATTCTATTGAGTAACGTTTCTATAGATTGATTGCGGCCAAAAAATAGGTGTGTATCGCTTGGGTTGTAGGCGCTTAATCCTAAAAAAGGAGAGCCTCCTTGCCATGTGTTTTCAGTTGTTTTTATGTCTTCAGCTAGAGGAAACTCTAGTTTTGCAATAACGCGGTAACCACGTTTGCGAATAGTTTCTATGTAGGTGGGCTCACTTGCTTTATCACCAAGGGCTTTTCGTAACTGCGTAATTGTTTTATGCAGCGGGTTATCGCCTACCTCAACATTTTTCCAGCATTGATCTAATAGCTCGTCACTCGTAACAATTTCGCCTTTTTGTAAGCACAAATGGACTAATACATCCATGGCTTTTGGTTCTAACTGTTTAGTTTTTTCTGCACGCTGAAGAGTCTTTGACAGGGGGTTGACTTGCCAATCACCTAAATAAAAAGGGCTGCGATTCATAATTGCTCATTATTGTTATTATGTAATTAAAGCGAGTGATTTGCCGACTTTTTTAACCAAGTCTTTATATTACAGATAAAATAACAAACAGATAAAGAGTTTTTACGCAGTAAAAGTGGTTTATTGATGTGGGTAATTCAATATTGAGTTACCCACTGAGTTTTATGACTCTATATCGCTTTTATTTATGGTAACTACGCGTTGAGGGAATGGGATTTCAATATCAGCATTATTAATTGCTTTATAAACACCACCGTTAATAGCCAGCTTAGTTTCGATAATTTTAGTAGTAGGCACCCAATATCGGTAGCTTATTGTAACACCGCTATCGGCAAAACGTTCAATACCCACTTGTGATAACGGATTTTGTGCAACTAATTCATGTGCTTTAAGTACGTCCTCAATGAGACTAATCGCGTTATCAGAGCAAGCATTATAGGCTATATCTATTTCACCTTTGACCAATGAGTAACTAAATGAGTTATGAAGTATTTCACCTACTATGTGCTTATTTGGAATGGTAATTTCTACTTTTTCTTCATTGATTAAAATAGTGTAGCCAAGCTCAATAGTTTTAACTTGGCCGCTTACATTTTTAACTTCAATAGTATCACCAACAACAAAAGGTCGAGTGGCTATAATCGCAAGGCCTGCACCATAGTTAGAGAGCATTCCTTGCAATGCTAAACCTGCACCTAAAGACGCAGCACCAATGGCTGCTACAAATGGCGTAACGCTGATACCTATTTTGCCAAGTGCAATAATTATAACCATTACAATTAGCAGTACTTTTACCACGCTACTGACAAAGTTAGTAAGCGTAATGTCAACGTTATGGCGGGTCATTAACGCGGCTACAAATTTGGCAAGCTTTTGTGCTATCCACAAACCAATGAGGACGATAAAAATAGCGCCAACAATTTGCATACTGTAGGTAACCATATACTCAGTAAGCATGGTGTAATATTTTTCAAACTGTTCGATTTCAGAACTGATCATAAAGCGCTCTATGTTAGGGCTATGTTGTATTTTTCCAACTATAGCAAAATGTTGACTAAAAATGGATATAACAGCGGCACTATAATTGCTGTTAATAAAGCACTTAGCGCCATTGCAACTGAGGAGTAAGCGCCTACTTTTGGATGCTCAGCAATAGCAGCAGCAGTCCCAATTGCATGACAAGCTGTGCCCATGGCAACACCTTGAGATTCGTGATTAAAAATATTAATGAGTTTAAAAAGCATAAAGCCAAATAAAGCGCCTAGTAAACCAATAAAAATAACTAAAGCCGCAGCAAGAGAGCTAATCCCCCCTAATGAGTCAGTAACAATTAAAGATATTGGGGTTGTGACACTGAGTGCGGCAACAGATGCACTTAGCTGCACAGGCGCATTAAATAATATGCTTAGCAAAAATGCCACAACGGTTGCGTTAACAATACCTAAGCTACATGTTGCGACTATGAGTAATAGATTTTTTCGTACGTGTGTAAACTGCTGATATAAAGGAAGTGCTAAAGCCACAATCGCGGGCTCTAATAACCAGCTTAATAATTTGCTGTGCGAGGCAAATTGCGTATAAGGCAGATTTAGGTTAATTAGTAATAAAGCGATAATACTAATACTTAAAAATACGGGGTTAGTGAGCGATTTAAATACGCTGTTTTTTATACTTTGGTTTACGGCCCTTAGTGCTAAAAACAATACAATAATAAAAGGAATACTTAGCCACCATAAATTAGGCTGTAGCTCTGAAATAGCGGAAAAAGTAAAATCAGTCATTATTTTCTCTTCCCTTAAAGTACGCAATTACACTGCTAACAAGCAACAAGGTAGTTATAGGGACTAGCACCACAACTGAGGCTAAAAATGCCCAGTGCGACTTTATAAGGCCGAGATGTTCAATAAATCCCACACCCGCAGGAATGAAAAATATAGGCATAATATTTAAAATAGGGGAGGCGCATGGTTTTACATGTTGCTCTTTTACAATACCCGATAAGAGTAAAACTAATAAAATAACCATAGCGAGTAACGGTGCAGGAAAGCTTCCACCAATAAAGTGCATAATGAGTTTAGCGCAGGCTAAACATAGTAAAATAATAGCGCTACTGAGCAGATATTTCATCAAATTGGCTCACAGAAAAGATAAGAGCTTAACTTTAACAAATCAAACTCTTTTATGCATTGTGCAATAGCCTACCAGTGCTTTATATTTGCGTAGGTTATATCCGCTTTTCCTTTTGCTTTAGCAATTGCTTTTTTAGTGTTTGGGTTTAGCAATAAGCGAATTTGGCTGAAGGTTTCTTTAGCGAGTATTTTTCGTTGGTTTGGTTTATAGCTAAGTTGTGTAACACGTTTAATAGCAGCAAGCGTATCTGGTGAACGCTCAAGTAATGTATCGAGCATGTTTTGCGTTGCTTGCTGAGTATCATCGGTAAGCTGAGTAACCAAACCTAGCTCATTTGCTTGTTGTGCTGTGATTTGGTTTGCGTGGCTTGCAAGCCAAAGTGCTTGGTCGCGCTTAACTAAACTGCTCATCATTACATTCGCTCCCATATCGGGGCACAATCCCCAACGCGCTTCCATAATGGCAAGTTTGGCATCAATATGAACAACCCTGTAATCTGCCCCTAAAGCTATTTGCAAACCACCCCCTAAACAGTTGCCATCAATTTGTGCAATAACGGGCACACTCAGTGACTGCCAGCCTAATACTGCTTTTTGCGCTAAATTTTGATTACCAGGTAACCACTTAAACAATAATTTTGCTATGTTCATTGGTGTAGCCATTACTGCGGATATATCAAGACCTACACAAAAATGCTCGCCATCGCCTTTTATTACCACAGCACGAATACTGCGATCTCTTTTTATATTTTTAATGGCTTTATGTAGCTCTACAAACATTTCAAAGCTTAATGCATTTTGTTTTTTTGCTCTGCTAAGCGTGACGGTTGCAATGCCATTTTGTTTTTCTAGTTTTATCATTACACACTCCTCTGACCTGTTTATTGAGCTTATGTTGTTATAAGAATTAAGTAAAGTTACGGTATTTTTTAAATAAATGGAATTTATTGCTAAAGCCGTAGTCTTAAAGGATTGGTTTTAGATGATAAAAAGCTGAACAATTAGAACCTAAGATGATAAAAATATTTCACGTTGTTATTTTCAACCAAAAAATAAAAATTAATCTTTATATTCAGTAGATTAGTTTAGTTGTTGCTCGTCGTTTCAGTTATATACTGAATAAAGCATGACTCGGTTACAAAAAAGTCAGTGTTTTAAGCTTTTTTTTATCAAAATGATGATGATATTTGATAATATAGCGCAACTTAAAAGCTTAAGGTTAAGCACATATGTCGGGTCCACGTTTATATACGGTAGAAGAAGCTACTCACCAAGCTTATGATATTTTTTTAGAGTTAGCGCCAAATAACTTGAGTGAAAAAGATGTTGAAGACTTTAATGAGTTTAGAGAAGACCTAGGCTTCATTGAAGAAGACGAGCCAGATGAACAGTGGCAAGACTTTGTAGCCCTTGAGATAGAGCCAGAGCATTTTATTCAGGTGTTGGTTGGTTTAGAATTCGAAAATGATGATGTTTTGTTTGCTAAGATTTTGATTAGCCTTGATAAAGATGCTCCGTTTTGTCATATCTTATGGAAAGAAACAGAGTAAATATATTTTACTTGTTTTTGTAACTGTGTATCAGAGAGAGTGCTGTGCTTAAGTATTTATTTTTAATTCTTGTGATGATTAGTAGCCCTTGTTGGGCGGTTGATCCCTTTGAGGATTTTCATGAATATGGCAAGCTCTCTGAGGAAGAAATTCATGAGTTACATCAAGGTGACATGTTCTACGGTGACACTGAATTTGGCTTTATTCTAAGCAAAGGGAATACCAATTCAACTAGCTTTAAGCTCAAAGGGAATTTATATCAAGACTTTGAAAATTGGCGGAATCAATTCAAAATAGACTCCCTTTACAAGCGTGATCATAATGATGAAACAGATGAAACAGATGTCACTGCAAACCGTATCTTCGTTTCAGCACAAGGTAACTATAAAGTAGGTGTTAAAAACTCCTCATTTTTTATTTACGGTGATTACGAAGAAGATGAATTTAGTGGACTTGATTTCAAAAGTACGGTGGCGACAGGCTATGGTGCGCGTGTATATCAAGGCTCTAAAAACAAAGTAGACATTGATATAGGACCTGGTTTGTACCGTTCAGTAGCCGATGAAGATTCGGATGTGAGCGAAGATGAAGTTAATAAAACTGGTTATTTAGTACGTGTTGCAATGCAGTGGGAACGTTTGGTTTCCAAGCGTACTCGTTTTAATCAAGATGTGAGTATAGAGCAGTCGCTTTCAGGGCTTAATTCTCGCTTAAAATCGGAAACGGCGCTTATTAGTCAAGTGATTGGTGCCGTATCGCTTAAATTTGCCTACATGTATCGTTATAATTCAAAACCCGAAGATGATAAACTCAAGTTTGACTCGGAGCTGAGTGCTACATTGGTGTACAGCTTTTAAGTATTTATTTAATTTAGAGAATATTATGTATCAGCATAAACAGTATGCGGTGTTTATCTTTTTTGTATTAGCGTGGATAGGCGGTTTTGTAGCGCTTGCATGGAACTTGTTAGGCGCTGATGGACCTTTAATGATATTTGCTGGGATTTTAGTGCTGGTGGGCTTTTTGTTCCATGGTCTAACAGTAAAAGTAGATGATAAAAAAATTAGCTGGGCGTTTGGTCCTGGCGTTGCAGGGCAAAGCATTGAGCTTGGCGAAGTAATAGAAGCTAAGGCAGTTCAAAACTCTTACAGGCACGGTATTGGTATGCGAATTACTCACGATGGTTGGGTGTATACAGTATCTGGCTTTAGTGCAATACAGCTAACGCTTAAAGATGGCACTTTATATCGAGTTGGCACAAACGATCAAAAAGGTTTACTAGCCGCTCTAAAAGAAAAGAATGTATCAATCGCGCTGCCTAGTAAGGCAAAAACTGAAACGGTTAAGCGCAACAATATGATATAAAAAAAGCGCCCTAGGCGCTTTTTTACTTGGTTTAACAGTGTATTAGTGGTCGTGACCACACCCACCTTCACCATGTATATGACCATGAGTGAGTTCTTCTTCGGTTGCATCACGTACTTCTAGTATTTCTACATCAAAGTTAAGTGTTATGCCTGCAAGTGGGTTGTTACCATCTACAATAACTTCTTCATCTTGGATATCGATGATCATTACTGATTGGTCACCATCATCTGTTGATGCACGAAATTGCATGCCGACTTCAATTTCCATACCTTCAAACATCGACTTAGGTACAGCTTGCATTAGGTTATCGTGGCGTTCGCCATAACCTTCATCAGGTTCAACTTTTACGCTAAGTGTGTCGCCTGGTTGTTTACCTTGCAAAGCATTTTCTAGGCCTGAAATTAAGTAGCCTGTGCCAATGATAAAGTGTAGTGGCTCACCACCGAACGAGTTATCAATGCTATTGCCATCATTATCCATTACCGAATAATGCATTTTTACCACTTTGTTTGCCGCAACGATCATAGTCATTCCTATTTATTCATCTTCAAGAGAGTAGGGTAGAGGCAGAATGCTTAGCTCCACCTGAGGTGTGTGTTTTGCACGAAGTACCTGAGTTACATCAGTATCGTTTGGCAACACAACGAGGCCTGTTAATTTATTTGTTTGTTCATTAAAGCTTTGTGCAATAAGTTTACCCGCACGGCGCCAATTTTCGCCTAATTGGGTTTCTAAATCGGGCTCTGAAAGTATCCCTTCGCTTTGACCTGAGACTATATACATTGCACGCTTATTTTTACCTAGGTACTTCATGCGAGCCACAGTTTCTTGACCGGTATAACACCCTTTTTTAAAGCTTATACCGTCAATAGCATGTAGGTTTACCATTTGAGGAACATACTCGCCAATTGCATCTGCACTTAACTGAGGTTCACCTGCAAGCATAGATGCTTGTTGCCAAGGAGCTTCGTTATCAAGTGTAGATACGTCATCAGGCATACTAAACTGGCTATCGACCATCAATAAAACACGGTTATCAGCTAATTTTAGTGCTTTACCGCTTTCAAAGTCACACGCGCTCGCATCACCTTCAAAGTTAATATCAAGTTGTGCGAGTACATCCGATAAATCATCACCAATGAGACCAATTAATCGCTTTGAACATGCACTAATGTCAACTTTTGCAAATACGGCATACTTTTTTAGCTCAGCTAACGATTTTTCTACTTCGTTTTCGCTGCCTGTAAGGTAGTAGCTGTCTTGATAAGAAAATAATTTAAATACGCCCCAAAGTTTACCTTTAGCGCTGCAATGGCCAGCCCACAAATAATTACTGCTGGTTAATTTATTTAGATCTTGAGTGATTTGCCCGTGTAAATAAGATAATTTATCAGCACCGCAGAGGCTAATAAGTTGATGAGATAACGGACATGCATAAACGCTCGACATAAAAACCTTCTTTGCAATATAAATGAAGTGACATAATAACGCAGTTGTTACGTATGGTACAGACAAGCGCTTATTGGTGCGGGTTTATTCTTTAATGAGAGATTAATAGCTGCTAAATAGGCTTGTGTTTGTTAAACTCGAGTCAATTAAGTATGAGGTTTAAAATGGTTGAAATTCATAGTAAAGCACGTATTCGTTGGGCTTGCCGTCGTGGCATGTTAGAGCTTGATGTTTTGTTTATGCCGTTTGTTGAAGAAGCATACGACTCTTTAAGCGCAGAGCAACAGGCTATTTTTCAGCGTTTGCTAACAGAAGAAGACCCTGACTTATTTGCATGGTTTATGGGTCATCAAGAATGTAAAGATGAGCAGTTAAACGGTATGGTTTCGCTGATCTTAGACCGAGTTCGTGTATAGGTTTACAGTTACTAATAATAACGCTGACCACAAACCTATTGTGGTCTTTTTTTGCATGCTCAGTTTAATATTATGTTTATTTTTAGATTCGCTACTAGCTATGCTTTTTTGTTTGATAATTAATATATTTGCTGGCTTTTTGGTGTGGCAAAAAGTGTTGGTAATTCATCCAAACCATGGCGTTATAATTCTAGAACCCAAGTTATTTAGGTTTGAGGGTGAAGGTTTAAAAATTCAGGGTGAAATTAGTAAAAAAAGCCGTTTTTATGGCAATAATATATGGCTACATATTAAAGGTTTTAGTAACAACCATTGGCTTATAATTTCAGCCAATGGTGTTAATGAACAAAGCTATGCGCGTCTAAAACGCGCTACTTTAAGCGCGGTTAATTGCGTTTTGGAGTCAAAATAGTCGGTGTTGGATTTTCATTTTGTTCAGGGTAATCAATAGTATAATGTAGGCCTCTGCTTTCTTTTCGCTCCATTGCACTTCTAATAATGAGTTCTGACACCTGTACTAAGTTACGAAGCTCAAGCAAGTTATTACTTACTCTAAAGTTTGCATAATAATCGTGTATTTCTTGCTGCAGCAACTCAACCCTATGCAGTGCACGTTCTAAGCGTTTAGTAGAGCGTACAATACCTACATAATCCCACATAAATAAACGTAGTTCATGCCAATTATGGGTAATAACAATTTCTTCATCAGAGTTACTAACACGACTTTCATCCCAATGAGGTAGAGCCATTGGCTCTGGTGCATGTTCAATTTTACTTAAAATATCTTTAGCTGCAGCGTGGGCAAATACAATACATTCTAATAATGAATTACTTGCCATACGGTTTGCACCATGTAGGCCTGTGTAAGCGACTTCGCCAACAGCATACAAGTTATCGAGATCTGTTTTACCGTTAAAGTCGGTCATTACGCCACCACAAGTGTAATGCGCAGCAGGTACAACTGGGATTGCTTCTTTTGTTATATCAAGCCCTACACTTAGGCATTTTGCGTAAATAGTAGGAAAGTGCTCAATAATAAAGTCTTTATCTTTGTGGCTAATATCTAAATAAACACAATTAGCACCTAAACGCTTCATTTCAAAATCGATTGCGCGCGCCACTATATCGCGTGGAGCGAGTTCTTCACGGCTGTCAAAGTCTTTCATAAAACGAGTGCCATCAGGTCGTTTTAAATAAGCTCCTTCACCGCGCATGGCTTCTGTAATTAAAAAGTTTTGTAGCTCTGGATGATAAAGGCTTGTTGGATGAAATTGATTAAATTCCATATTGGCAACTTTACAGCCTGCGCGCCATGCCATTGCAATGCCATCACCACTTGATACATCTGGATTAGAAGTATACAAATACACTTTGCTTGCGCCACCAGTGGCAAGAGCAACAAATTTAGCTGAAATGGTTTCTACCTTTTTAGCTTTTTTGTTCCACACATACATACCTTCAATGTGTGAGCCTGTTTTTCCTGCGCTTTTATCTGTAATTAAATCAATAGCATTGTATTGCTCTAAGAGCGTTATATTCTTATGAATTTTAACTTTGCTAATAAGCGTGGTTTGCACAGCTTTGCCAGTAGCATCGGCTGCATGCAAAATACGACGATGGCTGTGACCGCCTTCACGTGTTAAATGAAAACGCTCTTTTCCTTTGCTATCAAACTCCATATCAAAGGGAACACCTTGGTCGATTAACCACTGTAGGCAATCGTGAGCATTGCTGGCAGTATAATGAACAGCGTCTCTATCGCATAAACCGCCGCCCGCATCGAGTGTATCTTCAACATGAGATTCTATGCTGTCGTTTTGTTTATCAAATACAGCTGCTATACCACCTTGAGCATATAAAGTAGAACCTTCTGTAAGCGCTCCTTTACTGATCACGGTAACGTTACAATAATTAGCTAGAGATAATGCAAGTGATAAGCCTGCTGCGCCGCTACCTATAATAGCGACATCTGCAATGTGATGTTTATTTTGGTTCATGTCAGAGGTACTTTGCGGTTACAATGCTCGTATAGAGCAATATTTGTTTTTAATATCTGTAGTTGTACCATATTTGTCATACTACTACGTAGTGATTTTAAAGGCTTAGCGCCGTTATTTATCATCTATTTTATAAAAAAATAATATTAAGCAGAACTTTTTATTCATAAAGAGGTCAGAGTATTTGTGAACAATGACGACAATATGAATAACAAGCAAAAATCAGACATAGGAGTACCGGCTCGAATGAGCGAGCAGGAATTAGATTTAGTGCTAGTAAAAAGGGTCCAGCAAGGAGATAAAAACGCCTTCAACCTATTAGTAAAGAAGTATCAAAACAAAATTGCAGGTTTGATCTCACGTTATGTATCAAACCAAGGCGATATTGCTGATGTAGCACAAGAGGCTTTTATTAAAGCTTACCGTGCACTTCCAAACTTTAGAGGTGACAGCGCCTTTTACACGTGGTTATACCGTATTGCCGTTAATTGTGCTAAAAATTATTTAGTAGCCCAGGGGCGTAAGCCGCCAGCAAATGATATAGACGCTGAAGATGCCGAGTTTTATGATTGTGCAGATTCAATGCGATCTAATGCATCTCCTGAAAACCTACTTTTAAGCGAAGAAGTACGCGCTGTTATTTTTAATACGATTGATAGTTTGCCTGAAGATCTTAAAACCGCAATCACCCTTAGAGAAATCGAAGGGATGAGCTATGAAGAAATAGCAGTGGTAATGGATTGCCCGGTCGGGACTGTGCGTTCGCGTATATTTCGCGCCCGTGAAGCAATAGATAACAAATTAAACCCATTAATAGGCGAGTCTTAGTATGACAAAAGCACACCTTAACAAGTTAGATAACGAAGCGTTATCGGCATTACTTGATGGCGAGCAACATCTGACTGATGCAAAAATTGCAGAGCAAGATGTAACTACGTTTGGCCGTTATGCGTTAATTGGTGATGCGATGCGTGCTCAAAAAAATAATAACGACATACATATTGATATTAGCGATCGCGTTGCATTAGCACTAGAAAGCGAGCCTGTTTATGCTGACTTTAGTCAGTCAAAAACACAGCCCCAAGCAATCACTGAAACAGTACAAGATAATGTAGTGGCTTTTAATTGGCGCAAGCCAGTTGCCCAACTAGCAATTGCAGCCAGTGTGGCAATGTTTGCTATTGTGGGAGTTAATACGCTTCCTCAAAGTAACAACGAGCAACAAAGCGAAATTCCATTACTACAAACCACACCGCTGACAGGTATGGCATCGCCAGTAAGTTACTCATCTGAGCCTGCGCTTGAAAATGCAGAGCAAGGTTTACGTGAATTACAGCAACAACGCATTGGTGCATTAGTTCTTGAGCATCAACGCCAAGCACGAGTTGCGAATTCTTTAGAAACAGCGCAAACTAATACCAAAGCGTCTGAGGAAAAAAACTAATTAAATGAAAGTAATCACTTTTGTTCTGTCGTTGGTAGTAAGCTTTAATGCATTTGCCAACGACACAAATCCTGCCAAAGATTTATTACTAAAAATGGCTAATGCCGTTCACACCCGTAATTTTGACGCTTCGTTTGTGGTTGTCAAAGGTAAAACAATGGAGCCCTACCGATGGGTGCATGCTTTACAAGGTGACACAGAACTTGAGCATTTAAGTTTACTTAACGGTGCTGGGCTTGAAATGGTCCGTATTGACAACCAAGTTACTTATTTTGAACCTCAGTCAGAACCATACTCCCTAAAAACAGATTCAATAGCGGGTCCAATCCCTGAAGTACTTTTTAAAGATATAGATCGCTTAAGCGCGCACTATGATTTTGTACTAGGTGGGAAAGGTCGTATTGCAGGGCGTGCTGCACAACTAGTTCGCATAGAATCTAAAGACGAGTATAAATATAATTATTGGATTTGGCTGGATATGGAGTCGTCGTTGTTACTAAAAGCCGCGTACGTTAACCATGAAGGTGAGGCCTTAGAGCAGTTACAGCTTACTCACATTAGTGTGACAGAGCAGCCAGCAGGTATGTTACTTGAAGTGCTCAATCGAAACTTTCCAACGCCTTTACCAAACGATGCACTTATAAACGAAGACAGTACAGCTACTAACTGGCAAATTAGTTGGTTACCGGATGGCTTTGAATTACTAAAATCAGACAGACATAAGCTCGATTTAAATAACGAATTAACAGACTATTACTTGTTCTCTGATGGTTTTGTTGAAATTTCGGTATTTATTCAGCGTCCATTGCCGGGTAAGCGTTTAAGTGGTGCACTAACCTCTGGTGCAACGACAGTATATGTGCATAATGGCGGTAATTTTGATGTATCGGTTGTTGGTAATGTACCGAGTATGACCGCAAAAGCGATTGCTGAGTCAGTTACCCGCGCATTATAAACGATTCGTAAGGATTGTTATGATTGAACAAACCCTCACTGTTGTGGCCCTCGATGGCCACATTGCTCATTTAGAAGCACAACAAAAACAAGCTTGTGAAGGCTGCAATGGTCGTTGCGGCTCACAAGTGTTTGGTAAGCTGTTTGGCACTGCAAAAAAAACCTTCCCTTATAAATTTGAATCCTCTGTTGAAGTAGGACAAAAGGTAACCTTGTCACTTGATGATAGTCACGTCGTTAAGCATGCATTTGCGGTATACATGCTACCACTGCTTTTAAGTCTGGTTTTTGCACTGATTGCAGCGCAATTATTTATGGCTTGTGAAGGTTGGCAAATTTTAGCTGCAGCTTTAGGTGGTGTTACTGGTTTCTTTATAGCTAAAACTCGCGTGAAATCGCTAAAGCACGATATAAAAGTTATAAAAATTCACCCAATTAGTATCCCTTTAACTCAAATAGATGGTGATTGACGCCAATTAAATGTAAAATTGCCGTTTTATACCAAAGTAACTTGGAAATACAGGGAATAGTGGTTTTTTAAATTATTTTATCTAGCTGAATTATTTAAGTTAAATAAGTTTAACTTATTGTTATTCAATAAATAAAATGGTTTTAATCAATATTAAAAAGCGTGAGTAAATTTTGTAATTCACAAATTGAGCTTATGGCATCCTACAGCAAGTATTTTCAAGTCACTTAGGTATTCATATTTAGTCCATTAAAATAGAAGTATAGAATCCAGTTTATGAAGCATATCCGTAATTTTTCGATCATCGCCCATATTGACCATGGTAAATCGACCCTTTCAGATCGTTTGATCCAAGTTTGTGGCGGTTTAACCGACCGTGAAATGCAAAAACAAGTTTTGGATTCAATGGATATTGAGCGCGAACGTGGTATTACCATTAAAGCGCAAAGTGTAACGTTGAATTATAAAGCGAACGATGGCGAAACTTATCAACTTAATTTCATTGATACTCCAGGACACGTTGATTTTACGTATGAAGTATCGCGTTCTTTAGCTGCATGTGAAGGTGCACTACTCGTTGTTGATGCAGGCCAAGGCGTTGAAGCACAAACATTAGCTAACTGTTACACTGCTATTGAAATGGAATTAGAAGTAATTCCAGTACTTAACAAAATCGATTTACCGCAAGCGGATCCTTTGCGCGTTGCAGAAGAAATTGAAGAAATTATTGGTATTGATGCCCTTGATGCAGTGCAATGTAGCGCTAAAACGGGTGTAGGTATTGCCGAAGTTCTTGAAATGATTGTTAGAGATGTTCCGCCGCCAGTAGGCGATACAGATGGACCTCTACAAGCACTTATTATCGATTCTTGGTTTGACCCATACCAAGGCGTTGTATCATTAGTGCGTATTAAGCACGGTGAATTACGCACTGGCGACAAAATAAAAATAATGTCGAATGAGCATATACATACAGCCGACCAAGTGGGTGTGTTTACACCTAAGCAAACTAACACCGGTATTTTAAGAACAGGTGAAGTAGGGTTTGTTATTGCTGGCATCAAAGAGATACATGGTGCGCCAGTAGGCGATACTATAACTCATCAAAAAAATGCGGCTCCACTTCGTTTACCTGGTTTTCAAAAAATTAAGCCTCAGGTTTATGCAGGTATGTTCCCAATTGCATCAGATGAGTATGAATCATTCCGTGATGCGCTTAATAAATTAAGCTTAAACGATGCGTCGTTATTCTTTGAACCAGAGAATTCAACTGCATTAGGTTTTGGTTTCCGCTGTGGCTTTTTAGGTATGCTACACATGGAAATCATTCAAGAGCGTTTAGAGCGTGAATACGATATTGATTTAATTACAACGGCACCTACGGTAATCTATGAGATAGTTACTAAAGAAGGTACATTCCAGATTGATAACCCGTCTGATTTACCTGCAGTAAACGATATTTTAGAAATTCGTGAGCCGATTGTTGAAGCTAATATTTTGGTACCACAAGAATACTTAGGTAATGTTATTACTTTGTGTATTGAAAAACGCGGTAGCCAAACAAAAATGACCTATCACGGAAAGCAAGTAGCTGTTACGTACGAGCTACCTATGGCTGAAGTGGTAATGGACTTTTTTGATAAATTAAAATCAACAAGCCGTGGTTTTGCATCGCTTGATTATAACTTTAAACACTTTCAAACATCAGATATGGTGCGTGTTGATATTTTAATCAATAGTGAGCGTGTTGACGCACTTGCGATTATTGTTCACAGAGACGGTGCACAGTCTCGTGGTCGTCAATTAGCTGATGCATTAAAAGAGCTTATTCCTCGTCAAATGTTTGATATTGCGATTCAAGCAGCTATTGGACAACACGTTATTGCACGTACTACGGTAAAACAGTTACGTAAAAACGTAATTGCTAAGTGTTACGGTGGCGATGTGAGTCGTAAGAAAAAGCTACTTAAAAAGCAAAAAGATGGTAAAAAACGTATGAAGCAAGTAGGTAATGTTGAAGTGCCTCAAGAAGCGTTTTTAGCTATTTTAAAAGTTGGTAAATAAAAACAAAGGATTATAAATGGCTGGTTATTTTTCAGTTTTATTGGTGCTATTAACCTTAGGCTCAGGCTTAATATGGTTAATAGATCACTTAATGTATGCACCTAAAAGACAGGAGCGCTTAGCGATAGCGCAAACGTCTGCTGGAGCTCCGTTAGATGAAGAAACTGCGGCATTAATTGCACCAGAGCCAGTAATAACGGAAACCGCAAAGTCGATTTTCCCGATGATTGCAGCAATTACTATTTTTAGATCATTTATTTTTGAACCGTTTCAAATTCCATCTGGTTCAATGATGCCTACACTGTTAGTGGGTGACTTTATTTTAGTACAAAAGTATTCATATGGAATAAAAGACCCAGTTTGGCGTACTCAGTTAGTTGACGTAGGTGAGCCAGAGCGTGGTGATATTGTTGTTTTTAAATACCCTTTAGATGAAAGTGTTGACTATATTAAACGTACGATTGGTTTACCAGGCGATAAAATTGTTTATCGTGATAAACGTTTATATATTCAGCCAAACTGTAAAGAAGGCGAAACCCAACAGGGTGAGCTTTTATGTAATGAATTCAATAAAATTGATTTTAAACTAATTAATGATAACGAATTTAAACAAGGCCCAATGCCTCTAGCTCGTGTTAATGAAAATTTAACAACAGTTACGCATGATATATTAATCAACCCACAAGCGCCTGAAAGAAAAGGGCGTTACTATCAGCAACCGGGCACGCCTTCTGATGAATGGACTGTTCCTGCTGAACATTATTTTATGATGGGTGATAACCGCGACAACAGCCAAGATGGTCGCTTTTGGGGCTTTGTACCAAAAGAAAACTTGGTGGGTAAAGCTGTCTTTATATGGATGAGTTTTGAATTTGAGAATGGCCCTGATGATATTTTACCAGGATGGGTTCCAACTGGTGTTCGCTTTGAACGCCTAGGTAATATTCAGTAACGATGAAAAAAAATGTAACAGAATTATATAAAAAAATTGGCTATGAATTCGCTGATCAAGGTTTACTTGAACAAGCAATGACGCACCGCAGCCACAAAGGTCAACATAATGAGCGACTAGAATTTTTAGGCGACTCGATTTTAAGCTTTGTGATTGCCAATGCACTTTATGCCAAATTTCCTAAAGCGCGTGAAGGCGATTTAAGCCGCATGCGTTCAACACTTGTGCGTGGTCAAACACTTGCCGAGTTTGGTCTTGAATTTGGTTTAGGCGATTATTTACGCTTAGGGCCGGGCGAGCTTAAAAGTGGCGGTTTTCGTCGCGAGTCAACGCTTGCTGATGCAGTAGAAGCTATTATAGGCGCTGCATTTTTAGATTCAGGTATCGACAGTTGTGGCGATCTTATATTGGCGTGGTACCAATCACGCTTGGATGCTATTTCACCAGGGCTTAACCAGAAAGATCCTAAAACCCTGCTGCAAGAGTATTTGCAAGCCCGTAAATTATCGTTACCGGGCTACACAGTAGTTGATACTAAAGGCCAAGCACACAATCAAACATTCACGGTTGAATGTATTGTTGATGGAATGGATAGCATAATTTCTGTTGGTAGTTCGCGCCGTAAGGCCGAACAAAAAGCTGCCGAAAAAGCATTGAAGATACTTAAAAATGAACCTTGATACCTTAATACAGCCTCATGAACGTGATGTAGATACATTTTGTGGAATGGTGGCGATTGTCGGTCGACCAAACGTAGGTAAATCGACTTTGCTTAATGAGATTATTGAGCAAAAAGTGAGTATTACCTCACGTAAACCACAAACTACACGTCATCGTATTATGGGTATTCATACTGTAGATAAACACCAAGCAGTATACATAGATACACCGGGTCTACACGTTGAAGAAAAGCGTGCTATTAACCGTTTAATGAATCGAGCAGCGTCTAGTTCTATCGGCGATGTAGAGCTTATTATTTTTGTCGTTGAAGGCACTCATTGGAATGCAGATGACGATATGGTACTTAATAAAGTATCGCAAAGTGGTAAGCCTGTATTATTAGTTATTAATAAAATTGACCAAGTTAAAGACCGTGATCTTGTATTGCCTCATATGAAGTGGTTAAGTGACAAGTTTGATTTTGTTGGAATTATGCCAGTATCAGCAACGCAAGGTAAAAACGTTGATTTAATCAAAGCAGAAGTAACTAAACGCTTACCTCCTTGCGAATTTTACTTTCCTGAAGATTATGTAACTGACCGTTCGATGCGCTTTATGGCAGCTGAAGTTATCCGTGAAAAGCTAATGCGTTTTATGGGTGAAGAACTACCGTATTCTGTGACTGTTGAAATTGAGCAGTTTAAATGGCAAGACAACGGTATTTGGCACATCAATGGGTTAATTCTTGTTGAGCGCGAAACACAAAAACGCATGGTTATTGGTAATAAAGGCGAAAAGCTAAAAACCATTGGCCGTGAAGCTCGTAAAGACATAGAAGAAATGCTTGATAACAAAGTATTTTTAGAGCTTTGGGTTAAAGTTAAGTCGGGTTGGGCTGATGATGAACGTGCACTAAGAAGCTTAGGTTACAGTGAAGACTAAACCAAGCAGTAGCTTAGTGAATGGATAGCGACTTCTACACCGCGTATTTATTACATAGGCGTCCGTATAGTGACTCCCAGGTAATGTTAGATATGCTTGTAGAAGGCGTTGGTCAGTTAAGAATGCTGGCCCGAATTAGTGGTCGCCAGGCCACTAAACATAAAGCACAACTTCAGCCGTTCCAGGCACTCCTTGTTAATTACAGTGGCAAGTACGATTTAAAATATATCAATAAGTTTGAACTGCATGGTAACCCGCACTTTTTAAAAGGTGATGAGCTTTATTGTGGTTTTTATTTGAACGAACTGACTAACCGCATCGTTCCTGTTAATGAGCCAATTGAACAAGTATTTGAGCTATATAAATCCCACCTAGGAAACCTAAACAGCGGAGCCAATTTACAAGAAGTGCTTCGCTCGTACGAATTTCAATTATTGGAATTACTCGGTTATGGCGTGGATTTTAGTTTTGATGCCAGTGGTGAACCAATAGATGAAAAGCAGACGTATAGTTATTTCCCCGAACTTGGTTTTTTAGTACAAGAAGATACGCGTTCTGGATTTAGTGGCAAACAACTCAACGCCATAGCAAATCATGACTTTAGCCAAAGTGATGTGCTATATATGGCAAAGCAATTAAGTCGCTATTTATTAAAACCCTTATTAGGTAGTAAACCATTAAAAAGCCGTGAGCTATTTATGGCCTCTCAATAAACGTAATTTTACAGGTAAGAAAATGAAAGATATTCTTTTGGGTGTAAACGTAGATCATATTGCAACACTTCGTCAAGCGCGTGGAACAAGTTACCCAGATCCAGCCCATGCAGCCAGTGTAGCAGAGCATGCAGGCGCAGACGGTATTACGATTCACTTACGTGAAGACAGACGCCATATTCAAGATCGCGACGTTTATGTGATGGCTAAAACTATCCAAACTCGCATGAATCTTGAAACCGCTGTTACCGATGAAATGATACAGATAGCGCTTGAAGTAAAACCCGAGTACGTGTGTTTAGTACCTGAAAAGCGCGAAGAGTTAACCACCGAGGGCGGCTTAGATGTAGCGGGTAATATAGATAAAATTAAAGCCGCAACAAAAACGCTTACCGACGTGGGTATTAAAGTATCGCTATTTATTGATGCAGATAAAGCACAATTAGATGCAGCTAAAGAATGTGGTGCTCCTTATGTAGAAATACACACAGGCGCATATGCTGATGCAACAAATGATACTGATTTACACAAAGAGTTAGAGCATATTCGTGAAGGTGTTAAATACGCAGCAAGCTTAGGTTTGATTGTTAACGCTGGCCATGGTCTTCATTACCATAACGTTAAACCCATTGCCGCAATGCCTGAGATTTATGAGTTAAATATTGGCCACGCTATTATTGCTCGTGCAGCGATAGATGGACTCGATAAAGCCGTACGCGATATGAAACGATTAATGATTGAAGCAAGAATGTAATACGAATCTACATAAGTATTTAAAAAGCTTAATAAAAAAACGCGGTAAATGCCGCGTTTTTTTGTATCTAAAATTCAAAGCTTATCTTTGTAGCTCAGTTACGCTTGCATCAGCAAGTAAGTTTTCAAGCTCGTCCTGTAACTCAAATAATTCAGGTTCAATATTCTCTAACAAGCATTTATTTTTAAGTGATGTTTCAATTGTTTCTGCGAGTGATTTAAGTTTAGGTACACCAGTGTAGCAACATGCGCCATGAAACTTGTGGACAATACTTAAGACTTGCTGACAATCATTGCTCTCTATCGCTTTTGCAAGCAATGTAAGAGTTTCAGGGACGCTTAGAAGTAGCATATTAAGCATCTCTAGCGCTAACTCGCTCTTTCCGCCAGCACGCTGCAGGGCTTGCGCCCAATCAATTCGACTACTTTGAAATGGTGCAGGACTTTGTGGTGTATCTGTTTTAGCTTTATCGCGATTAACCGGGTTCTGTGGACTATGATCGCTAATAATTTGTTTAAGCATATCTTCATCAATAGGCTTAGTTAAATAGCCTTTAAAGCCATCTTTTAGTAGTTGCTCTTTTTCGCTTTGAAGGGCGTGTGCCGTTACAGCTATAATTGGTGTATCTTCATTAAGTGATGATTCTTGTATAAGCTTGCATGCGGTTATACCGTCCATAATTGGCATCTGAATATCCATAAAAATTATGTCGTATTTATGACTTTTACTTAAGCTGTATGCTTGTGAACCATTATGTGCCGTTTCTATTACTTCAATCTGTTCACTTAATAAAGTATGGAGAAGCTTTAAGTTGGCATCGTTATCATCAACAACCAATACTTTTAACGGTAGCAAAGCTTGATCGTTTTGTTCAATATTATGAGTAGGGTGGTCAAGCCTATAAGGTGCGGCAAGTACTTCACATAATTTACGGTGATTAAGTGGTTTACTTAAACACGCATCAGCACCGCTGCCTATAAAGGCTTCTCGCATATTGTGCGATACAGTATTTAGCATTAAATATAAGTAATCAGTAGATTCACGCACGGCTTTTACATAGCTTTTTAGTTGCTGCATATCATCAACTGATGCCATATGGCCAATTAAGCAAACATCATATTTATGTTCAGTATTTTTTATAGCGTCTAAAAAGCTAGTCTCGTTAAAACATGCCGTCACGCTTGATTCCCACTGAGTCAATAACGAAAGTACAGCGTGATGTGTATGCTCGTGTGGCTCTAAATATAAAATACGTTTACCAATGAGCGATTTCGTAGGTAAGTCGTTAGTAAATACATGATTGGGCAAACTAAACACACTATTGAATGTAAAACAGGTACCGTTACCTGGTGCAGAGTTTAATGTTATGCGGCCATTCATCGCTTCAACAATATGCTTGGTAATAATGAGGCCAAGACCTGTACCACCAAACTTACGTGTAATGCTTGAGTCTGCTTGCCCAAATGGAGTAAATAAAGAGTCTTGCTTATCCATAGGTATACCCACGCCAGTATCTGTTACTGACACAAGTAAAGAAGTACGTTCGTCATCGAGTAACCGATGGCTTATGTCGACCTTAATTGAGCCTTTTTCAGTAAATTTAATCGCATTACTTAATAGGTTTATCAGCACTTGTTTAAAGCGAGTGGGATCGCCCGTTAAGTCATCTGGTACTTGTTGGTTAATGTAAATGGATAGCTCTAATTGCTTATCGTGTGCGCTAGGAGCGAGTAGCGTCATCACTTCATTTACAGCATCACGAAGTTGAAACTGAATCGACTCAAGTTCCATTGCACCCGCTTCTAGTTTGGAGAAATCTAGAATGTCGCTAATAATAGTCATTAAACTATTTGCTGATAGCATAATAGTGTCGAGATAATCTTTTTGATGCTTGTTTAGTGGTGTTTTATAAAGCTGGCGTGTAAATCCAATAACACCATTTAACGGAGTACGAAGTTCGTGACTCATTTTAGCTAAAAAGTCTGATTTTACGCGGTTAGCATCTTGAGCTTCTTTTTTTGCAAATGAGAGCTCTATATTTGAAGTTTCGTATTGCTCTAGTGTTTCGCGGTAGTCGCTAGTTGCTTGGTCAATATTTTTTTGCATTTCATCTTTTTGCATCACCATAGTGTGAGCAATGGTATTTAAGCCTTCTCGCAATAGCTCAAATTCACCTATCATGTTGTCGTTAAGGCCAGTACTTCTTTTACCTTCGACTAACTTGTCGGTTGCAAGTACTAACTTATTAAGCGGCGTCATAAACATGCGGCTTAACCTTAAAGCTAAAATTGCTGCAAACACCAATGATAAAATAATTACAATACCGCTAATTAATAAAGCACGTTGCTGCCCTATAACCGCTTGGTCTTTGTTTAGCTGAATAATAACGGTGCCCAGAGATGACTGAAAAGCCGATGGATCCCATTTAGAGTCGTGACTTGTATGGTTAATAATGGGGGTGAAGAATGTAACAAGCTCATCTGACTTTTGCACATGGGTCGTTTTTAAATTTATGAGCGTTTTTTGATTAATTAACTTTTCAAATGAGCGGTGATAATTACTCGTCATTAATAGCGCGTTATTTTTATCAAAAATTGCAATCGACTTAATTGTAGGGGAGTGTTTGTTATGTGTGTAGCTTATAAGGCGATTCAATAGCTGTTTGTTTTTTTCGAGCATGGGTTGCTCAAGCGCAATAGCAAGGGGCTCAGAAATAGTAGTACCTTGCTGATATAAAATTTCATCAAGCTCAATGTAACGATTTATTGTAAAATAGCCACCAAGTAGTAATCCTATGATCACCGTTGGGATCAGGGTCAGTGTTAAAACAGAATCGCGTAAGCCTAATTTGGTCATAATGGGAGCGTTTTATCGTTATTAGTATGATTTGAGTATATACGGTTCAACACGCATTCTAAAGCATCTAAATATAGGTGCTTCATAAATAAACTGAAGGTAATGCCTAATGGCGCAAATTTTTAAAGCGAAAAAAAAACCGCTTAAGCAACAAATATTAGAATTAAATATAGCGGGAATGGATCATCAAGGGCGTGGCATTGCGAAGCATAATAATAAAGTATGTTTTGTAAGCGGTGCATTACCAAATGAAACAGTTAAAGCAATGCTCGTCGAAGATAAAGCTAAACACAGCAGTGCAAAAGTAATTAAAGTTATTAAAGCGAGTGAATCAAGAGTAGACGCTTTTTGTGAGCACTATAATCAGTGTGGTGGCTGCCAATTACAGCATTTAGAAGTAAGCCAACAAGTTGTAGAAAAACAAACTGCAGTTACTCAGTTATTTAGTAAGTTTGCTAAATTAAACAGCTTAAACTGGCAAGCTCCATTATTAAGTAAGTCTGTGCATTACAGGCGCAGCGCCCGAATAGCCGTTATGTTTGATAAAGCGGCTAAAAAAATGCGTGTGGGTTATAGAGCAAGTGGTTCAAAAAATATTGTGAGTATTAATAAATGTGCAGTACTTGATGAAGTATTTTCGGATGTTTTTACACTTTTTGATGGTTTAATTAATCAACACAAAGCGCTGCACAGTATAAGCCATTTACAGTTATGCCAAAGTGATGAGAAAAACTTTGTTGTTATTCGTCACACTAAAGCAATTAACGATGATACAAAGGCTTTGGTTGAGCACATAACAAAAAGCCAACAGTTTGAAGTTGTATGGCAAAGCGAGAGCGATGTAATTGAGCATTCACACTTAGCCATGCCGTTTTATTATCTTAAAGAGTTTGATCTAAAATTTGAATTTGGTTTAGGTAATTTTATTCAGGTAAATGCGCAAGTTAACGAAGCTATGTTAAAGCAAGCCGCAAATTGGCTTGATTTAAAAGGTGATGAAAATTTATTGGATTTATTTTGTGGCATTGGTAATTTCTCATTAGTGCTGGCAAAACAAGCAAAATCTGTAATTGGCGTAGAAGGTGTAACTTCAGCGGTTGCAATGGCTGCTCAAAATGCGCAAACTAACTCTATTACCAATGCGCAGTTTCATTGCTTTGATTTAACGCAAAGCATACAGAGCGCCCCATGGTTTAGTAAAAACTTAGATGTACTTGTACTCGATCCATCTAGGACTGGTGCAATGGCTGTATTAGAGCAATTACCTTTAAAGCAGTTTAAAACTATTTTATATGTCTCTTGTGACCCTGTTACTTTAGCCCGTGACAGCGCAATTATTTCACAAGCTGGCTTTGATCTTAATAAAATTGGGCTAATGAATATGTTCCCTCATACAGGGCATATTGAAACTATGGCGTTATTTCAACGGAGGTAGAACGCATTATGGTAGCTACACGACAATCACATCAGCAAGATGAGACAACAGATTTTAGCACTCGGCTTTCATTTCTTGCCTTGTCTGAAGAAAAAACAGAGCTACTTACTAAAGCGCAAGCGCTCTGCGTAAAATGTGATAATGAAAGCAGGCAAACTACTGCAATCGAAATGGTTGAAATTTTAGCTGAGCTAAATCTCGACCCCGAATCGTTAGCTACTGCGTATTTAACCCCGTATTTTTTAAACGATTTAATATCACTTGAAACCATAGAAGAGCAGCTTGGTAGTAACATAGCCATGCTGTTAACTGGGGTTGCACAAATGGCCACTATTAGTACTTTATCTCATCAAGGTAAAGGTACTATGCAAGTTGATAATATTCGAAAAATGTTATTAACCATGGTCGAAGACGTGCGCGCCGTGGTCATTAAGCTTGCCGAGCAGGTATGTCATCTACGTAATGTAAAAAATGCGGATGAAGAAGACCGCGTTATTGCCGCTAAAGAAACTGCTGATATTTTTGCACCACTGGCAAACAGATTAGGAATAGGGCAATTAAAATGGGAACTGGAAGATTTATCGTTTAGATATTTGCACCCAGGTACCTATAAAAGCATAGCCAAACAACTTGACGACAAACGCCTTACGCGCGAAGCCTATATGGAAGATATGGTTGAACAAGTAAAAACCCGTTTAAGTGAAGCGGGCATTGAAGCCCAAGTTTATGGCCGCCCTAAGCACATTTACAGCATTTATAAAAAAATGCAGCAAAAAAACTACGAGTTTGATCAGCTTTTTGATATTCGTGCAATGCGTATCGTCGTTGAACGCCTGCAAGATTGTTATGGCGCGCTGGGCATTGTGCACACCAATTGGCGTCATCTTAATAAAGAGTTTGACGACTATGTAGCAACCCCAAAACAAAATGGCTATCAGTCAATTCATACCGTGGTATTTGGGCCTGAAGGTAAAACAGTAGAAATACAAATTCGTACTAGCGACATGCATCAAGATGCTGAGTTGGGTGTGGCTGCACACTGGATGTACAAAGAAGGTGCATTACCAGGGCGCGGCTCGGGTTATGAGCAAAAAATTAGCTGGCTACGTAAGTTACTCCAATGGCAAGAAGAAGTAGTTGATGGTGGCGATTTAGCAGAAGAGCTTAAAAACCAAGTAGTAGAAGACCGCGTATACATATTTACCCCAAGCGGCGATATTATTGATTTACCCCTTGGCGCTACACCGCTTGATTTTGCTTACTACATTCACTCAAATGTGGGGCATCGTTGTATTGGTGCAAAAATATTTGGCAAAATAGTGCCGTTTACGCATCAACTTACAACGGGGGATCAGGTAGAAATACTAACCCAAAAACAACCAAATCCAAGTCGTGATTGGTTAAACCCGTCATTAGGGTATATCAAGTCATCGCGCGCTAGAGCCAAAATTCATCACTGGTTTAAACAGCTAGACCGCGACAAAAACTTAAGTGCGGGGAAAGAAATTCTCGACAGCGAACTACAAAAGCTCAATTTAACATACAAAGATTTAGAGCCAGCAATCAAGCGTTTTAATTTTAAAGAGCTTGATGACTTAATGGTTGCAATTGGTGCGGGCGATGTACGCCTCAATCAAATGCTTAACTTTGTAAGTGATCGGACAGAAGATGAGCCAGTTATTCGTATTAAAGCACCTAGCAAAGTAACCGGTGATAAAAACGGCATAGTGGTTGATGGCGTTGGTAGCTTAATGAGCCATGTCGCCAAATGCTGTCGCCCTGTACCTGGCGATGAAATAATAGGTTATATAACGCAAGGTCGAGGAATAGGTGTTCATAAGGAAGACTGTGATTCGTTTAATAACTTAAAAAATCAGCATCCAGAGCGTGTTATTTCGGTAAGTTGGTCTGAAGATATTAACGGCTCGTACGCACTAAGTATTAAAATAGAAGCAACCGATCGTTCAGGGCTAATACGCGATATAAGCTCAGTACTTGCTAACGAAAAAGTAAATGTTTTAAACATGAACGTAAATACGGTTGAAGATAATCAGTTAGCTATATTTACGATGCAAATAGAAGTACATGACTTATCGGGTACTAACCGTGTTCTTTCTAAGTTACACCAAATTGAAGGTGTACACGATGCCAAGCGTGGTCATTAATCATGAATGATAATGCAGCGCTTACACAACTTCTTAGCATAATGAAAACACTGCGAGATCCCAAGGGCGGTTGCCCGTGGGATCTCAAACAAGATTTTAAATCTATTGTGCCGCATACACTAGAAGAAGCATACGAAGTTGCCGAATGTATTGAGTCAGGCAACTTAGATGAGCTTAAAGGTGAATTGGGTGATTTGTTATTTCAAATTATTTTTTATGCGCAGCTTGCACAAGAGCAAAATCTATTTGATTTTAATGATGTAGTAGAGCAATTAAACCATAAGCTTACCCGTCGTCATCCGCATGTATTTGGCGATAAAAAAGAGCTAACAGATAAGCAGCTATCGCAGCAATGGCAAACAATCAAAGCACAAGAACGCAGTGCTAGAGCGCAAACAGAATCACCTTCTTTTTGGCAAGATATTCCTGCCAATATGCCAAGCTTAAGTAAAGCCAAAAAAATTCAACAACGGGTTGCCGCACTTGGTTTTGATTGGCCAACGTATCATGGTGCACTTGATAAAGTGAGCGAAGAAGTGCTTGAAGTAAAAGAAGCGATTGAGCAAGACCCGTTATCTGATCATACAGCGGAAGAGCTCGGCGACTTACTTTTTGCCACTGTTAATGTTGTACGCCATGTTAAACGAGACCCCGAGCAACTGCTTCGTAGCGCTAATGATAAGTTTTCAGCGCGTTTTGAGAAGGTGCACGCTTATTTGCACGCGCAAGGCAAAAGCTTAGATACAGCCACCTTTGAAGAAATGGACAGCGCATGGGATGCGATTAAAAAAGTAAAATAGGCTTAATGTTAAATAGTGCACATTTTTTGTGCGCGTATTAGCTAATTTTAGCTGGATTGATAAGCAGTGTTTTGGTACAATTTCGCCCCGTCTTGATGATATACCCTTAGGTTCTTCTTTGGGTGTTATATTCCTTTTAATTCCTGATATTCTAGGGTTCGCATGAGTACAAAATTTATCTTCGTTACTGGCGGAGTTGTTTCTTCGTTGGGTAAAGGTATTGCCGCAGCTTCACTGGCCGCTATTTTAGAAGCCCGTGGTTTAAATGTTACCATTTTAAAGCTGGATCCTTACATCAACGTTGACCCAGGCACAATGAGCCCAATTCAACACGGTGAAGTTTACGTTACAGAAGACGGCGCAGAAACTGACCTTGATTTAGGTCACTACGAGCGTTTTATTCGTACCAAAATGACTAGTCGTAATAACTTCACACAAGGCCGTGTATATGAAGACGTATTACGTCGTGAGCGCCGTGGTGAATACCTAGGCGCTACTATTCAGGTTATTCCACATATCACTAACGATATTAAGCAACGTGTATACGACGGTGCTGAAGGTTATGATATTGCTATTGTAGAAATTGGCGGCACTGTAGGTGATATAGAATCACAACCGTTTATTGAAGCAATTCGTCAGATGGGAACTGAAATTGGCCGCGAACGCGCGCTATTTATTCACTTAACGTTAGTGCCATTTTTAGGCCCTGCAGGTGAAGTTAAAACAAAACCAACTCAGCACTCTGTTAAAGAGTTACGCTCAGTAGGTATTCAGCCAGATATTCTTATTTGTCGTTCAGACCGTAAACTACCTAATAATGAGCGTGCAAAAATCTCATTATTCACAAACGTAGAAGAAAAAGCGGTTATTTCACTACCAGATGTAGACAGCATTTATAAAATTCCTGCGTTATTAAAAACGCAAGAATTAGATAACTTCGTATGTCGTCGTTTTCACTTAGATCCACCTGAAGCTGATTTAGCTGAGTGGGAACAGGTGCTTTACCAAGAGTCTAACCCAACGGGTGAAGTGACAATTGGTATGGTTGGTAAATACACTGAATTACCAGATGCGTACAAATCGGTTAACGAAGCATTAAAGCATGCGGGCCTTAAAAACCGTTTAACAATTAATATTCAATACGTAGATTCACAAGATTTAGAAAACAAAGGTGTTGAATTACTTTCACACTTAGATGCTATTTTAGTACCAGGTGGATTTGGCGGACGTGGTGTTGAGGGTAAAATCTTAGCGGCTAAATACGCACGTGAAAATAAAGTACCATACCTAGGTATTTGTTTAGGTATGCAAGTAGCATTAATTGAATATGCACGTAATGTTGCAGGTTTAACGGATGCAAACTCTACAGAGTTTAATGCAAATTCAGAAGCACCAGTAGTTGGCTTAATTACTGAATGGCTAGATGCTGAAGGTAATGTTGAAACACGTAGCGAAAAATCTGATTTAGGTGGCACTATGCGTTTAGGCGCACAAAAATGTCATTTAACGCCAGGTTCTAAAGTACGCGAAGTATATGGCAGCGACGAAATTGTTGAACGTCATCGTCATCGCTACGAAGTAAATAATAACTTTGTAGAAATACTTGAAAAAGCAGGCTTAAGCTTTACTGGTTTATCAGAAGATAAAAAACTGGTAGAAATTATCGAAAATAAAGATCACCCATGGTTTATTGCCGCGCAGTTCCACCCGGAATTCACGTCAACTCCTCGTGATGGTCATCCGTTGTTTGAAGGGTTTGTAGCAGCCGCGCATATCCACCAAAAAGCGAATTCGTAATTTTAAAAGCCGTGCATATTGCACGGCTTTTTTGTTTTAAGGGCTGACTAAGCTATATAAAACGTAGTAAAGTTAGCTGAACTCACCATTTTGGGAATATAGAGGAATCAAGATGTCAGAAATCGTAAAAGTAATCGGTCGCGAAATTATGGACTCGCGTGGTAACCCAACTGTTGAAGCAGACGTACATTTAGCAGATGGCTCTTGGGGTCGTGCAGCAGCACCTTCAGGCGCATCTACCGGTACTCGTGAAGCATTAGAGTTACGCGACGGTGATAAATCACGTTACTTAGGTAAAGGTGTATTAAAAGCAGTTGGTTATATCAATAACGAAATTGCTGATGCTTTAAAAGGCCAAAGTGCATTAGATCAAAGCGCTGTAGATAAAGTGATGCTAGATTTAGACGGTACCGAAAATAAAGAAAAATTAGGTGCAAACGCAATCTTAGCTGTATCACTAGCAACTGCGAAAGCAGCTGCACAGTCTAAAAAAGTTGAGCTTTATGAACATATCGCTGACTTAAACGGCACGCCAGGTGTTTACTCTATGCCACTTCCAATGATGAACATCATCAATGGTGGTGAACATGCAGATAACTCTGTAGATATTCAAGAATTCATGATCCAACCTGTTGGCGCTAAAAACTTCCGCGAAGGCCTACGTATGGGTGCTGAAGTATTCCATAGCCTTGCTAAAGTACTTAAAGCTGATGGTCATTCAACCGCGGTTGGCGATGAAGGTGGTTTTGCACCAAACCTTGCATCTAACGAAGCGGCTCTTGCTGCAATTAAAGTAGCTGTTGCAAACGCAGGTTACGAGCTAGGTAAAGATATTACTTTAGCGATGGATTGTGCTGCATCTGAGTTTTACGATAAAGAAGCAAACATCTACGATCTTAAAGGTGAAGGTAAAAAATTCACTTCTGAAGAATTTAACTTCTTCTTACAAGATCTTACTAATCAGTACCCAATCGTTTCTATCGAAGATGGTCTTGATGAGTCAGATTGGGATGGCTTTGCACACCAAACTAAACTAATGGGTGATAAAATCCAATTAGTAGGTGATGACTTATTCGTAACTAACACTAAGATTTTAAAACGTGGTATCGACAACGGTATTGCTAACTCAATCTTAATTAAGTTTAACCAAATCGGTTCTTTAACTGAAACTTTAGCTGCAATCAAAATGGCTAAAGATGCTGGTTTTACTGTTGTTATTTCTCACCGTTCTGGTGAAACTGAAGATTCAACAATTGCTGATTTAGCAGTGGGTACGGCCGCAGGTCAAATCAAAACAGGTTCATTGAGCCGTTCTGACCGTGTTGCAAAGTACAACCAATTGCTACGTATTGAAGAGCAATTAGGTGATAAAGCACCGTACAACGGTCTTAAAGAAGTTAAAGGTCAGTAATTCTATTTAATATAGAATCTAACTTTTAATTTAGATGATAAAATCCTCGCCTATGCGGGGATTTTTTATGCCTGATACTTTTTCCAAAGAGATGAAAATAAGTTTTAGGCTTTAAGCTTGTTGATGTACGCAGCACTAAAGAGTGGAACACAAAAGTATAACGCTTTATTCATACTTTAACTTCTTACGTACTCATAGCTGAAACTGCTGCTTTAAAATATCACCTGTAAAACTGGTTTTTAAATAAAAACCACGGGGTAGAGTTTTAATTATTTGCCCATTTGGGCCAATAGCATCAGTGACTATTTTACTATGAGCAGCTTTGGGGCGTATTTGCATAGCATCGCCTAAATGGCCTGATATTTCGTCGACTCTACCTAGCGCAATTAGCTCCATTTGCTCTTCCCAGTCGCGTTGTAACAAAGCGTCTTGTTCAGGTGAGGGCTGCCAGAAAAAGCCGCTGCCGATGGTTCTGTCAAACGGCGCAATATCACGTTCGCTTAAAATTGGCAGCCATAAAACATGATTTAGTTTTTTACGCACAGAGCTGGTATGCCACGTCATTCCTGTCACGTTCATTAAAGGTGTAACCGATACAAACGTAGTTTCCAGTGGCCTACCTTTATAAGAAATAGGCAGTGTTTTTAGCTCAATTCCTAAATCTTCAAAATCGGGGAGGGGTTTTGAGCCTGCAGTAGCGCCTAGTACGTATTCAATGAGTTGCCCAGTCCAGCCTTTTTCACGTAGTAAATCATCTGGCGTTTTAAAATTATACTTATTAGCAAGTTGTCCTAGCGTTAATCCGGCAATACTGTTAACGCGTTGCATTAAGTCGTTTATTGAGTGTGGTTTTGTAGGTCGCATATTCTTAATTTCGGTTGTATAAATACCATAGCCATGATAGCAAATAGGCTAAGCCGTGGATATCTTTAGGGTTGTACGTTTTTTACTCGCTTGTTGTTTGTGTTAATTTTGCACATATTGAAATTAAGCTACTTTACTTTAAGTTACTGACTCTGCAGGTTTTTTTAAATGTGCACGTTCAGTTTTGATTAAGCCATTTAAAAGTTGTAAGGATAAATACAACTATATGAACATGTTTATCCACAGAATCTGTGGAGAAGCTAAGTTTTAAGATCTAATATTGTGGATTTGTTTGCAAAATGAGCGTGTTTTACAAAAGTTATGCACAAACTGTGAGTAACTAGAGGAAAACAAGAACCGCAATAGCTTTGCTGAGTTATTTTCTAAATATTTACCTATTCTCTATTAATTTATCAACATACTAAAAGCTCAAACTTAGCTCACTAATTGGCTTGGGTATAATAGTATTTGCCGTATTGCGGCTAATGTGGAACAATCATTAAAAATCGACTTACAAATGAGGCACTAAGGTGATTGATGCCGAAGGTTTTCGTGCCAATGTCGGAATTGTGATTTGCAATAATCAGGGACAGGTTTTTTGGGCCAGACGTTATGGTCAACACTCTTGGCAATTTCCCCAAGGTGGTGTTGATGATGGCGAAACTGCAGAACAAACCATGTACCGTGAATTACACGAAGAAGTAGGGTTGCGACCAGAAGATGTAGAAATAGTCGCAAGCTCAAAACATTGGTTACGCTATAAATTACCCAAACGATTAATCCGCCGAGACTCTAGTCCGGTGTGTATTGGGCAAAAACAAAAATGGTTTTTACTAAAATTACGCTGTAAAGACGAAGATGTAAATTTACTTAAAACCCATCATCCAGAGTTTGATGATTGGCGCTGGGTAAGTTATTGGTATCCTGTAAGACAGGTTGTATCGTTTAAACGGGATGTTTATCGACGTGTAATGAAAGAGTTTGCTCCTTTCGCCATGCCTTTTAATAAGAGAGAACAACATAAAGATCATTGGCGAAGTAAAAGGTAGTTAATTCAGAATAAAATAAAGGAGCAGGACATGCTGGCTACACTGAGATCTATTGCGGAGTCTGTATCGCGACAAGCGAATTTAGACAGCGCATTAGTGTGCTTTGTGCAAATGGTTAAAGATGCCATGAAAACCCAGTGCTGCTCCATTTATTTTGCAGATTACAGCCAGGACAATTTTGTACTTATGGCAACCGAAGGGCTAAACCCCGATGCGGTAGGTAAGTTTAGAATTGGTTTTACCGAAGGTTTAGTTGGCCTAGTAGCGCAACGCGAAGAACCTATTAATATTGCATTTGCTAAATCGCATCCTCGTTTTAAGCTCTCCCCCGAAGTAAACGAAGAAGGCTACAACGCTTTTTTATCTGTACCCGTTGTTCATCAAAAAAAAGTACTGGGCGTTATTGTTGTCCAACAAAAAATGGCACGTGTATTTAGCCAAGACGAAGAGTCGTTTTTAATAACGCTTTCTGCTCAACTTGCTTCACAGTTAGCGCATGCTGAAATTAAAGAAATACTACGCCAAGATGAGTCATCTCATCAAACGTCTGTCTTAAAAGGTGTATCGAGTGCGCCAGGAATAGGTATAGGACAAGCATTTGTTGTATTACCAAAACTTGATTTTAAATCTATTGAGCTTTTAAAAGACAGTGACGTCACTGAGCAGCGCCGTTTGTTTACTCAAGCTGTAGCTGCAACGCGAAAAGAATTTAATACCCTATCGATGACGCTAAGCGATTCTATTCCGCACGAAGCTCTTGCGGTATTTGATGTGTACCAACAACTGCTTGATGCTAAAAGTTTAGGGCATAATGTTGAAATGCAATTACAAGAAGGCTGGTGTGCTAAAAGCGCCCTAAAAATTGTAATAGAGCGTTTAATATCTCAATTTAATGCAATGCAAGACCCTTATATAAAAGAGCGTGCTGTTGACGTTAAAGACATTGGCCTTCGCGTATTACACCACCTTGTAAATACCGAGCACGCTGTTAAAAATTATCCGCCCAACACTATTTTAATTGCTAATACCTTAACGCCCGCCATGCTTGCTGAGGTGCCAAAAGGTCACTTAACAGGCGTTGTAAGCGTAAATGGCTCTGCAAATAGCCATGCTTCTATATTAACGCGTGCGATGGGGATCCCTGCCATTTGGGGTATAGAGGATTTACCTCTACTGCAGTTTAATGGCAAACCGATGATTTTAGATGCATTTGCTGGGCGTTTATATATATCGCCTTCACAAATGCTGATGGACGAATACACAGAGTTACAGCATCAAGATAACCTACTAAATAACCGCTTTTTAGCTGAGCAAGACTCAGAATCAATTACGCTTGACGGTGAACATGTTAGCTTATTATTAAACGCAGGCCTTGAGCTTAATACCGAGCAAAGTAGCGCGCATATTTGTGACGGTGTGGGGCTTTATCGAACCGAAGCGTGGTTTATGCAAAAGGGTCAGTTTCCTTCGCAATCAGAGCAAGAAAATTGGTACCGAGAAGTACTAACTAGCTATCATCCTAATCCTGTGGTTATGCGTACATTGGATATTGGGGGCGATAAGGTACTTGATTACTTTAATATTACCGAAGAAAACCCATTTTTAGGTTGGCGTGGTATTCGTATAAGCCTTGATCATCCAGAGTTATTTTTAGATCAACTAAAAGCGATGCTTAAAGCAAATATTGGTTTGGGTAATTTAAAAATAATGCTCCCTATGATCAGTGGCACTGAAGAAGTTGATGAGTCACTTGCGTTATTTGAACAGGCTTATTTTGAGTTAAGTGAAAAATACCCAGAGCAAACCATAGAAAGACCCGACATAGGAATAATGCTGGAAGTACCTTCAAGTGTATTTATGCTTCCAGAGTGGTCAAAAAAAGTTGATTTTTGCTCAGTAGGCAGTAACGATTTAACACAGTATTTATTAGCAGTAGACAGGGCTAACGCACGTGTAGCCGAACTTTTTAACCCTTATCACCCAGGTGTACTAAGAGTACTAAATAAAGTGGCGCACGAATGTGAGCAATATGAACTGCCATTTAGTTTGTGTGGTGAACTAGGCGGCGATCCTGAAGGGGCTATTTTACTTATTGCCATGGGTTACAGACGCCTGAGTATGAATTTATCATCGCTTAATAAAGTGAAGTGGGTACTTAGGCGTTTAAATGTCAGTGACATGGAACAACTACTAAGTGAATGTTTAGCGCAATCCACAGCCAAACAAGTACTACGTTTAACGCGAAGCTTTATGCTAGAGCATAAATTAGGTGATTTGTTTTACACCCCAAAATAAGCTTGTACACCTAATTAATTGCAATACACAGATGCTATTAGTTTTATAATCCTTTAATATATAAACCTTAAAAGGGTATTTGAGATTACTATGTATGACTTAGGTTTGTTAGTCGCAAGCTGCGCACTACTAGGCTGTATTGTTGGGTTTTTAGCTGGGTTACTAGGCATTGGCGGCGGTTTAATTATCGTTCCAGTACTAACCACTCTGCTACTCTCATTTAATGTAACGTCGGCTGATCATGTATTAGTAATTGCTATTGCAACCTCACTCGCTTCTATTTTATTTACTTCAACGTCTTCAGCGCTGGCTCATCATAAAAATGATAATGTGCCTTGGGCAATCGCCCCGTGGGTTATGTCGGGTGTGGCTTTAGGTGCACTTATTAGTGGCTTTGCAGCAAGTTTAATCCCTGAACAAATATTACGTACAGTGTTTGCTATAAGTGTTGTATTTATTGCAGCAAGAATGGTGCTCTCCGCGCGTAATAAACCGATGTCAGAAAAACCGTTGCCGGCAGGTCCTATTTTAGGGGGCGTTTCTGCAATAATGGGCGGGTTATCAGGTTTAATAGGGATTGGCGGCGGAGCTTTAATAGTACCGATGCTTAATTATTTTTCGGTTGATATAAAAAAAGCAATTGGCTGCGCGGCAGCGTGCGGAATTGTTATTGCATTATTTGGCTCTATTGGTTACATCAGCGCAGGCTGGCATGTTACCGATTTAGAGCATGGTTTTGCCGGGTTTGTTTATTTACCTGCATTATTTGGGATTGTTATTACCTCGTGGTTTGTTGCGCCCATTGGCGCCAAAGCAACTCACTATTTACCTGTTAATACAATTAAGAAAGTTTTCGCGGTGCTGCTTGTAGTTATCGCAATTAAAATGGTTTTTAGCTAAAGGTTTATTTTTTATGGCACTTGAGTTTCCTCAAATTGATCCAATTATTTTTTCTGTTGGACCGCTAAGCGTACGTTGGTATGGCTTAATGTACTTAATAGGTTTTGCATTTGCGATGTGGTTTGCTAATCGTCAAGCGTCAAAGCCAAATTCGAGTTGGACTAAAGACCAAGTAAGCGATTTACTGTTTTACGGTATGTTAGGGGTAATACTAGGTGGGCGTATTGGCTACGTATTGTTTTACCAGTTTAGTTATTTTATAGAAAACCCACTGTATTTATTTAGAATAGATCAGGGCGGTATGTCGTTCCATGGTGGCACACTTGGCGTTATAACCGCCGTCGCAATTTTTTCGTGGACGCGTAAAAAGTCACTGCTTCAAGTGGGCGACTTTGTTGCACCACTTGTTCCTGTAGGGCTTTTAGCTGGACGTATTGGTAACTTTATAAACGGTGAGTTATGGGGCCGAGTTACCGACGTGCCATGGGCAATGGTATTTCCAACGGGCGGTCCGCTTGCGCGTCACCCATCGCAATTATACGAAGCATTTTTTGAAGGCTTAGTGCTGTTTTTAATCCTGCAATGGTTTATTAAAAAACCACGTCCAGCAGGCAGCGTAGCCGGTGTATTTTTATTAGGTTACGGCGTGTTTAGATTCTGTATTGAATATTTCCGCCAACCCGATGCACAACTCGGTTTATTTGCCGACTTTATTTCAATGGGACAAATACTTTCACTTCCTATGATAGTGGGTGGTTTAGGTTTATTAATTTGGGCATATAAGCAACCACAACACGTTAAAACAGCTAAGGCATAATAAGAAAAGCATGAAACAATATTTAAAATTATGTCAGCGTATTGTTGACGAAGGTCAGTGGGTCGAAAACAAACGTACAGGTACGCGTTGTTTAACCGTTATTAATGCCGATTTAGAATACGATGTGGCTAATAATAAGTTTCCGATGATCACTACGCGAAAAAGTTACTACAAAGCAGCGATTGCTGAGTTACTAGGATATTTACGTGGTTACGACAGCGCTGAGCAGTTTCGTGAAATTGGCTGTAAAACATGGGATGCCAACGCGAACGATAACAACGCATGGCTCAATAACCCTAACCGTAAAGGTGAGGATGACATGGGGCGTGTTTATGGCGTACAAGGGCGTGGTTGGCAACGTCCAGATGGCTCAACGCTTGATCAGCTTTCCAAAGTTATTAATAACTTAAAAAATGGCATTGATGACCGTGGTGAAATAATCACGTTTTATAATCCAGGTGAGTTTGAGCTTGGTTGTTTGCGCCCGTGTATGCATACGCACACTTTTTCGCTACTTGGCGATACGCTATACTTAACGTCATACCAGCGAAGCTGTGATGTACCGCTTGGCCTTAATTTCAATCAAATTCAGTGTTTTGTGTTGCTTGCGTTAGTGGCTCAAATTACCGGCCATAAAGCGGGTAAGGCGTATCATAAAATTGCTAATGCACATATTTACGAAAACCAACTTGAACTGATGCGAGACGTGCAGTTAACGCGTGAGCCATTTGAATCACCTCAGTTAAAAATTAATCCAAAAATTAAATCATTAGAAGACATAGAAACGTGGGTAACACGAGACGACTTTGAAGTAACAGGCTATCAATGCCATGAAGCGATTCAATATCCATTTTCAGTATAATAAAAGATTAAGGAAAACATAAAATGAAAGCAGTGATCCCAGTAGCGGGCCTTGGTACTCGTATGTTACCAGCCACTAAAGCAATTCCTAAAGAAATGCTGCCAGTGGTAGACCGTCCTTTAATTCAATATGTAGTAAACGAAGCCGTTGCTGCAGGAATTAAAGAAATAGTGTTAGTAACGCACTCAAGTAAAAATTCAATCGAAAATCACTTCGATACAAGTTTTGAACTAGAAGCTACTTTAGAAAAGCGTGTTAAGCGGCAACTACTTGCCGAAGTGCAAGCAATTTGCCCTAAAGACGTAACCATTATTCACGTACGCCAAGGTGAAGCAAAAGGCTTAGGCCATGCTATTAGTTGTGCAGCGCCTATTATTGGTAACGAACCGTTTGTAGTTATTTTACCAGATGTAATTATTGATGATGTAGAGAGCGATCTTAAAAAAGATAACTTAGCAGAAATGATCGCTAACTTTGAGAAAACCAAGCACAGCCAAATTATGGTAGAACCAGTACCAATGGCACAAGTGAACCAGTTTGGTGTGGTTGATTTAGGTGATGTTGACTTAAAGCAAGGTGAAAGCTCGCCAATTCTTAATATGGTAGAAAAGCCGCCAGTAGATGAAGCTCCATCAAACTTAGCTGTAGTGGGTCGATACGTATTAAGCGAAAATATCTGGCCGTTACTTGCAAAAACTCCGCAAGGTGCAGGCGACGAAATTCAATTAACTGACGCAATTGCGATGTTAATGGAACACGAAAAAGTAGATGCATACGCTATAAAAGGCCGTAGCCACGATTGTGGAAGTAAAATTGGTTACTTACAAGCAACGATTGAATTTGCACTTCGTCGCGATGAATTTGCCGATGAATTAAAATCATTTATTAAAAAACTGATTTAACAGTTAACTTAAAACATGAAAGGCGCCGATATCGGCGCCTTTTTTATGAGTTTTATTAGGATAAAAATAAGAAAAGGAATAGCTCTAAAATAAAAGTTTTTAAGTCAATACAGACATATTGTTATTTATGTTGTAAAGTTTATGTTAATTTACTTTTTATGAAATAATATTCTCAAGGAAGATGCTGAGTATGAATATAGTGCTTTACGAAGCACTGATAGCCATACTAAGAGCTAAGTTTTATAGCTCACAGCTAAATAAAGTTAAACGCTTTCTTGTGAGAATGTTTAACTGAAATGTAGTCTAAAAATACTGCTTTCAGGACAACTAATACATGTGTATATACGAAAAAAATTACACTAGGCTTTTACTCTGCTCGCTAATGCTTTTATTTAGCACTGCATGTAGTGTTACGCCAAAAATTAAAACCATTGATGAGCAACCTCAAAGTAACTCGCCTGATTACGTATCGATTACAGCCCTTGAACTTGCACAGCTAAAAGATGCTACAATGCAGTGGCAACAAGCACGCGAAGGCATAGAGCGAATTTTAAGGTTAGAAAAAGAAATAACTTACCTCGTAAATCATATTGATATTATAAACAGCAAAGCTATTGCGCAGTCTAATCAAGGGTATAGCAGCAAGTCTGTACGCTCACCACGAAACACACGTAATGTTAAATCACGCCAACAAGTTAAACAAAATTACAGTAATAAAAAACAAGCGGTAAAATTAAATACACCTAAACATGTATTTGCTTTGCAAGTAGCTTCGGTTGACTCAGAGCAAAGAGTGATTAAAGCATGGCAAGAGCTAAATACTAAAGCTGCGCCGTTGTTTAGAGATAAAATATTGACTAATGTAGAAACCGTAAAAATAAACGGCAAAATTTTTTACAGGTTAAAGCTTGGCTCTTATAAAAATTTTAAAAATGCCAAAGCAGACTGTGGCGTATTCAAGCTGTATAAACTCGATTGTATAGTAACTACACCGATAAGCCTGTAAAGCTGTAGTTAAAACAAAAGTAAGCTTAAAATCTGTTTATCCTTAATATACGACCTTCATAATTCAATACGTTTAGAGGGGGATATATAAACTCCTAAAATAACGTCATTTGAGGGAAGGTAATAATTTTAAAATCGATGGTGCTAGCTGCTGTACTTATTTTATTAGTATGTAATTCATCTCAAAAAATTAAAACGAATCACATAACTGCGCAATTTATTCTTATTAAAAGTCTGATTTAGGCTAGCAGGAAATTTCTGCAGACAAGTTTCAAAGCTCTTAACAAAATAGAATAGCCACCTAAGCCTGAAAGTAAATTAATGCAATGAGCCAAAATTTAAAATGATTAAATAAGGTTCAGAATCGTCGTGTTAATGATGCTATGGACAATAACAAAAGCATATTAAAAAACCACTCTGCATTATTTACTTTGCAAATTATCGCCTTAAAAATACATTGCAAAATAAAACAGTCGAATTAAAAGAGAAAACATCAAAGAATTATGCCATTACACTCATCCACTTAGATAAATGTAGAAACCGTAAGGATTAATAGCATAACTTTTTATCGATTAAAGTTAGGTATTTATATCAACATAAATGGATGTAAAAAGTGACTATTTAGCTCTAATAAAGTAGCAAGTAGCATAAGCTGTTAGCTATTACGTTCAATAACCTTACAGTTAGCGTCCTTTAGGCATAATTATTGCTTTAACCCTTGTATATTTTAAAGAGGATGGCAACTATGCGCCTGTTATTGCCCATATTATTTGTAAATCTAGCGGCTTGTAGTTTAATACCTCAGCCAGAGCCGAGTATCAGTACTAATGCTCCTAAAGCAGCTATGGCACCTTATACAGTAAACGACTACGTTAATAATTTAACAGCCCAGCTTAATAGCCTTCAAAGGCCGCTCAGCAGAAATGCGCGCATTGGTGTAAGTAGTTTTTTTCTTGCAGATAAGATCGACTCAAAACTAATGTCAGAGCAAGGTGCCGGTTTAAGCCAACAAATACAAGAAAGCCTCTTAACTCAAATGACTCTTTTGGGCTATAACATTGTTGAGTATAGACTGGGGAATAACTTAAACTTATTAGAAAATGCCGACAGTATACTTAGTCGTGATTTAAATAAATTGCGCGATCGTCAGAATATTGACTTGATTATTACTGGTACGGTAACCCGTCAGCAACACGCTTATATTGTAAATGCACGCTTGATAAATATTAACAATAAACAAATCTTGTCTGCAGGCAGTACAGAGATCCCAATTAATGTAATGTGGGCTAATGAAAAAATACAGCAACGCGACGGTTATTTATACCGCAGCGAATATTAACCAGGAGCACAAAATGAGAAATCTATTAATTACCCTCTGCTTACCTTTGGGCTTTGGCTGTTCGCATATACTAAACGGTATGAATACAGGTGCAAATGAAGCCTCGGTTCGAAGTGATAACCAAACAGCACAATCGACAAACTATCAACGCAGTGTTGCAGAACCAGTATCGAATGATAATTTATTTCAATCGAAGCTAGTTTTACAAAATAGTCGTGCAAAATCAACTCCACCAATGCGAAAAAACATCAACCATTATGTACGCGGAATAATGCAAGACATGGTTGAGAACCTACAATATGTAAACGCAAAAACCCCATTAGCCGTTTCAAGCTTTGTATTTTTAGATGATGACTACAGTGATAGTAGTTTACTGGGAAATCAAATAGCTGAAAGTTTCATGCACGAGCTACATAATTTTGGCATACCTGTTGTTGACTTTAAAACAACCGACTACATGCGTGTTACACCTGAAGGAGACTTTGTATTTAGTCGAGATTATTTAGAGCTTAACCAAGATCAAAACTTTAAATACGTACTCGCTGGCACATTAGTAAGTAGTCAAGGAGGAGTTCTTGTAAACGCACGTATTATTGGACTGCAAAGCAAAGCCGTAGTAGGCACTGCACAAGGTTTTATCCCACAGTCAGTTGTTGATGCACTTAATAGTAATTACCGCACTGATGGAATAATGCTGAAACAAGCGAGCAAGTGAGGCTAATTATGTCGTATAAACTAAATGCTACCGTTGGATTTATTACTTTCATTGGATTAACAGGCTGCTCAATGATACAAAATAATGAGCATAACGAAGATACTGATTCGCGAACCGACTACACTGTGAACGGTAGTTATAATGAGCTTAATGCTGTTTATAACACTCAAGTAATACAATCACAAAGTGAATACGACTCGTCTCAGCAATTTACACCACTTAAGCACCATAAAACGCTTGTTAATTATGTAGAGCAAATGGCACTTGATTTGGTTGATACGCTTGAATTTGAAAGTGATACCGACACCAATATTAATATTGCCGTTACTACCTTGGTCGATCTTGATTCATCGCTTACTAAAAGTAATCAATTGGGTAATCAAATTTCAGAAACGTTAATTCATCAGTTACAAAAGTTTGGTTATGGCGTGGTTGATTTTAAAACAACCCAAACAATAGATGTAAATAGCCGTGGTGATTTTGCTTTTTCGCGCGATATTGAAAAGCTTAGCGAAGAGCAAATGGCGAGCCATGTATTAGCGGGTACATTAATTTATCGCAGTGATGCTGTTGTTGTAAATACACGTGTAATTAACGCGCATACAAAAAAAATCGTCGCTAGTAGTCGAAAACTAATCCCAATTTATGTACTAAATAAAGAAGATATATACTTATCAAGCAATTAAGTTCAGTTGTTGCTTGATATAAAAAACCAGATACCGTTATAATTCACACTTCTAAGCACACAGCTTATTTGTGGCCTCTTAGTTAAATGGATATAACGGCCCCCTCCTAAGGGGCAGTTGCAAGTTCGATTCTTGCAGGGGCTACCAGTTAAATCAATAAGTTATATTTTAACCTCCCTCCCTTATACTTTGTGTATAGCGTATATGTAGTAGTGTTGCACTTTTTAATTGAAGGCGTTTAAAGCTTCTTGCTCGCATTTTCCACGCTCTGTAATCATGGCTTCAAAGTCAGTTTGAATTTGTGCTAGAACAGTTGGTGGGTTAAGTCGTTTGATTCTTTTAAATTGAATACTTTCTTCTTCATCATAGGCGAGTATTGCTAAAGTAATTTTTTCGCGTTCGATACCATTTGAAAATATTCCTTCGGTATCTAATTGTATGAGCACTTTCTCCATGGTTGTAAGCCATTGATGCCAATTATCCATTGCTTCTATATCTGATTGAAACAAATCAATGCTGTTTTCTAGTTTTTGACACTCTAGAGTTGTTTCATCAAAGTATTCGGAATAATCCTCAAGCGTAGGGTAGTCTTCTGGATTCCATTTAGCCATGTAAAAACTACTTACATCATTGTCGTACTCTTCTTTAAATACTTTTTTTAAATCCGATAAGGTATTAAACATTGGAAGTAGTGAGTAGCTACCTGTGTGGTAAAAGCCCATTACATAAAGATCGTTACCGTATTTTTGTATAATGTTTTTAAACGCTTTTTTGGTATCTTGATAAAGTGTTTTTTCGAAGTTTTTAGTATCTAACATGAGGTCATTATTTCTTTTATTATTACAGAAATTTATATGAAAAAGAGAACGATTAAAGCTCACTCTACTAAAATAAAATAACCAGAGCTATTATATGACTCTGGTTATTGTAAGTTAATATTAGCCATCACTTGTAATCGTATCGATTAACTCACTAAGCACGGCTTCAGATTTACTTGTTTCTACTTGGCAAGTACCTGCATTTAAATGACCACCACCGCCGTATTTAAGGCACAGTTCGCCAACATTCGTGTTTGAGCTGCGGTTAGTGATTGATTTGCCAACGGCATACACTACGTTTTGTTTTTTAAGGCCCCACATTTTATGAATCGAGATATTGCAGTCGGGGTACATTGCATAAATAACAAATCGGTTTGTGGCGTAAATTGTTTCTTCTTGGGTTAAATCAAGAACCACTAAGTTTTTATGGACGGTAGCGCATTGAGAAATTTGCTCTTTAGCTTTTTCGTTATGCTCGTTATATAAAGCAACACGCTCGGCTACGTCTTCCATTTGTAGGATTTCTTCGATGCTTTGATCTTTACACGCATCAATCAGTTTCATCATTAATTGGTAATTTGAAATTTTAAACTCGCGAAAACGACCAAGGCCAGTTCGCGCATCCATAATAAAGTTCATTAAGACCCAATCGGTTGGGTTTAATATTTCGTCTTTTGAAAACTGAGCAGCATCGCCTTTATCTACCGCGTCCATCATTTCAACAGAAATATTTGGAAGTTTTTCAGCGCCGCCATAATAGTCATAAACTACGCGAGCTGCTGATGGGGCTTCTGGATCAATAATATGATTTTTTATGTCGCTTGAGTTACGAACGGTTTCGCTAAGGTGATGATCGAATGCGATGTGGCAACCTGCAACGTAGGGGAGGTTGGTCGTGATGTCGTTTTCGGTAATGTCTATTTTGCCATCTTGCATGTCTTTTGGATGAACAAACAAAATATCGTCAATTAGGTCTAAGTCTTTAAGCAATACGGCACAAACTAAGCCATCAAAATCGCTGCGAGTGACTAGTCTAAATTTATTATTGGGCATAGCTATTCCATCTTTTTAATTGAATTATCAATTAAGTGTAACAGCTAAATTTTTTTGAGAGGTCAGCTTAAAAAAATTATAAAAAAAAGCCAAAACGTTAGTTTTGGCTTTTACTTAGCAAGTTTGTATGTGTAGTAAATAGGTTATGCGCCTGGACCACATTCCATACATGAATTTACAATGTCTGGGCCAAATTTAAGTTTGGCATTTAAGTCGCGAAGGGCGGTACGTAACCCTTCTTCAATTACTGGGTGGTAAAATGGCATATCAAGCATTTCTGGTACGGTCATTTTGTTTTGTACAGCCCATGCTAGTAAGTGAGCGATGTGTTCGGCTTGTGGGCCAATAAACTCAGCACCTAAAAATAAGCCTGTGCCTTGCTCCGCATATACACGCATATGACCTTTGTTTTTAAGTATTACTCGGCTACGGCCTTGGTTTTCAAAGCTGACTTCGCCTACTTCAAAACAACCACATGGGCCTAAACGGTCGGTAATTTGCTTGTAGCTTTCGCCTACCATTGCTATTTGTGGGTCGCTAAATACAGCTGCAATTTTAGCTCTGCGCAGACCTATACGCACATCTGGGAAGCGCCCGGCATTTTGACCTGCAATAGCACCTTGGTCTGATGCTTCGTGTAACAATGGGAGCATGTTACTCGCATCGCCTGCTATAAATATGTTCGATTCACCACACTGCATTGTGTGCGTGTCTGCGTGCGGTACGCCGCGTTCATCAAGTTCAATGCCGGTGTTTTCAAGGCCTAGTTGATCTACGTTAGGTACTCGGCCTGTGGCTGCAAGTACGTAGTCAAACTGTTCGGTGTGTTTTTCACCTTGTTTGTCGGTGTAAGTTAGCTGTGCTTTGTCGCCAACTTGCATCATGTCAGATACGTTTGAGTCGGTATCTACAAAAAATTCTTCAGCAAAAACAGTATTTGCATAGTCTTTTACTACTGGATCTGTAAGTGGGCCAATTGCGCCGCCTACACCAAATAGTTTTACATTTACGCCTAGTCGGCTAAGTGCTTGGCCAATTTCAAGACCTATTACACCAGGGCCAAATACAGCGACTGATTCTGGTAGGTCATCCCAATCAAATACGTCGTCGTTTATAATAAGTTTGTCGCCAAAGTTATTAAATACGCCAGGGTACGAAGGGCGTGAACCGGTGGCAATTACAAAGCGTTTTGCTGTGATAATTGTGTGGTCGTCTATTTGTATGCGGTTTGTGTCTAAAAATTTAGCGTAACCACGAATTTTATCACCATCTGGTAATTCATCTACGGCTTCTACTACGAATCCTGCAAAACGATCTCGTTCACTTTTAACGCGTGCCATAACTGCTTTGCCATCAATGACTGGCTTTGAGCTATGAACACCAAATGCAGGAGCCATTTCAATTGCGTGTGCAGCTTCTGCGGCTGCAATCAATAACTTGCTTGGCATACAACCAACACGTGCACATGTGGTGCCGTATGGGCCTGATTCGATCATTAATACATTTTGTGTGAACTGTTTAGCATTACGATAAGCACTTAAACCAGCAGTGCCTGCGCCTATAACAACAACATCGGTTTGCAATTCTTTCATAGTATTTTTTCCTCTAATAAATAGGGGCATAAAAGCCCCTATTTTTTACCTACTAACGTTAGGTATTTAATTTACTTATTAATTAAGCAAAGTATTTTTCTAAGTCGTCTGAACCACCGATGTGTTTACCACCAATGAATATTTGTGGAACAGTGTCACGACCAGATACAGCTTTTAGACTTGTTAGTGATGCGCCTGCACCCATAACAATTTCTTCATATGCGAAGCCTTTTTCTGCAAGAAGCTCTTTTGCTTTTTTACAGAAAGGACAGCCAAGTTTAGTAAAGATGCTTACTGGTTCTGGTTTAGCTTGCTTAGGGTTGATGTAATCAAGCATTGTGTCTGCGTCTGATACCTCAAACGGGTCACCTGGTAAATCTGGTTCGATGAACATTTTGTCAATCACGCCATCTTTAACAAGCATAGAGTATCTCCAGCTGCGCTTACCAAAGCCTAGGTCGTTTTTGTCTACTAACATGCCCATGCCGTCAGTAAATTCGCCGTTGCCGTCTGGTAATAAAGTAATGTTTTGCGCTTCTTGATGTTCAGCCCATGCGTTCATTACAAAGGTATCGTTTACTGATAAACATACAATTTCGTCAACGCCATTTTGCTTAAGTACGCCAGCTAATTCGTTGTAACGTGGTAAGTGAGTTGATGAACATGTTGGTGTGAATGCACCTGGTAGTGAAAACACGACAACAGTTTTACCTTTAAAAATGTCATCTGTTGTTACTGATTTCCAATCGTTATTTTGACGAGTTGCAAATGTAACACTTGGGATTGTTTGACCTTCGATATTGTTTAACATAATTTTTGTTCCTCTTGATTTGTTGATAGCCATTATGGTGAATAATTAAATATAGTTCCAATCGTTTGTTTGTATTAAACTGATAGTTATAAACTATCATGTAGAGCTGAATATGAACTTAAAAGATTTTGAATATGTAAAAGCAATAGCGCAATATAAACATTTTCGCAAAGCTGCCGATGCATGTTTTGTTAGTCAGCCTACATTAAGTGGTCAAGTAAAAAAACTCGAAAATGAGCTTGGCGTTACTTTGTTTGATCGCTCAACCAAGCAAGTTACCTTAACAGCTAAAGGTGAACGTTTGTTGACGCAAATAGAGATTATTTTAGAACAAACGCAAATACTCAAAGAACTTGCTGCTACTTCTAACGAGCCTCTACAAGGTAAATTAACTATTGGTATTATTCCTACCATTGCGCCTTACTTGTTGCCTGCGTTATTAACATCGATGAAAGCGGCATTTATTGATAGCCAGTTTTCGTTTATTGAGATGCAAACAGCAACAATTTTAGAAGCTTTAAACAAGGGTGAACTCGACTTTGCTATTTTAGCCGATGTGCCAGAGCTTATTAATTACCATACGGTTGCTTTATACAAAGAAGATTTTTTAGTGGCGGTATCACACGATAACGCGCTGTCTAAGCATAAAAAAGTAGCGCTGAGCGATCTTCAAGGATGCAGCCTATTAATGTTAAGTGATGGCCATTGCTTTAAAGATCAAGCCCAAAAGTTTTGTTTTTCTGCAGGAGTCGATGTATCTAACCAGTATAAAGGTAATAGTTTAGAAACATTATTAGCGTTAGTGGCTATGGATGACGGTATTACATTTGTACCAAAGTTGGCATGTACCGACCGTGTAGGGATTGATTACTTGCCTATATTCCCTAATCAGCAGCGTAATGTGGTGTTTGCATGCAGAAAGCATTATCCGCATTTATCTGGTGTAGAACAATTGGGCGAGTGGTTATCGGCTCACCCTAATTTAAAAGCTAAATTGAGTAAAAAACTCTAAAGATCTTGGCTGATTATTTCTACTACATCGTTAATTTGCACGCCAGGTAGCGGTTTGTCATCAATACTGACTGCTACTGCGGTTTGCTGATAAAGCTGCTCTACACGAATTTTATTAAGCGTGGTGATGGTGTGCGGCATAACATTACCTGCCGCGTCGGTTAAATAGTTATGGTGCGCAATGCTTAGCATTTGGCCTTTTTTTAACCCATGAGCTTTACCTAAGTTAATAACGATTTTGCTATTTTCCATATGCATTATTTTACCTTGAGTAGGTAAACACGCCATGGCTGCTTGAATGTCATAACTTACTGCTTGGTTGATATCGGTTATGCTTTGCCCATAAGGTGATTGCCAAAACCTATCACTATTAACATCAACTATGGTTGTTTTTTCAAATGGCCAAATTGCTTGAGTATGGTAACTATTTTGCCAAAGTTGCTCATAGGTAGTGCCATCAAACAGTGCAAACTCAATGTTGTAACTGCGCTTATACGCCTCGTCTTGCCAAAATGCATAATCGTTATTGAGTTTGTCGCTAGTCGAAAGGCTGGTTATTTGGCTAAGCAGAACATATTGAGCGTTACTGCGCGAAGATATTTCTTCTAATTGGGCATTTGAATAGTCGTGCTGCTGCGAAAAGTATTTATCAACGCTTATTGCATTATTATAGTAAGCAATAGGTACTGCGCTCATTTTTGATTTTTGCAGGGAAGTAAAAATATTTTTGCTAATCGCTTTGCTTACGTCAAATATTTGACCCATTTTGGCGTGTTCACGATGAACAAGTTGGCTTTGTGTAACGGCCACAAACTTATTAAAACTATTTTGTGGGCATTGCTCTGTTTGAGAAAAAATATCGAGTCGTAATGTAACGGCAAATTTATTGTCGTATTTATTTTCGCTGACCAGTTCAATTTTTTGAATTTCGCCGTGGCTGCTAATTTTTAGCTGATCTTGCATTAACACGCCATCTACCAGGGTTTGTACAGAGCTAACCCGTGCGCCAGAGAACACTAACGCTTGTGTAATCGCGTCTTTTATAGCGGCAGATTTAGCTGCGCTCGTATCACCATTTTGAACGTTCGCATGGCCAGTTGATTCATACCACTGCGCTTTAGTAAAAAGGGAGAACGTTAATAATGCCGTTGCACTTAACCCTGCAAATGCCAATGATAAAAACGACTTCATACTTTTACTCCAATTAAACGTTAGCTATTAACTAGGTAGAGCAAGGACTGTACCAATGTTATTTGGTAATTATTAGTAATGCTATAAATGGCATTAAACGTGCATATGTACTGCTAATTACTATACAAGGGCTAAATGCTATGCGAGCAATTTCATTACTTATTACACTTGGGTGTTTAACCTTAGGTGGTTGTAGCAGCGTTTTTGATAAGCATGTTGAATATAAATATGTAGAGCCAAATAATTACCCCGTTTTAAAAGCGATAGGGTATGCACCTATTAGCTTACAAAAAGGCGCTAACGCGTCGCAAAAGCAACTTATGGCAATTAAAGCTTCTAAGCTTGAGGCTTACCGCGAGCTTACTGAACAAGTATATGGGCAAAAAATTACCGCCGGAACAACGGTGGAAGGTTCAATTGCTCAAGACGATTACCTAGAAAGTAAAGTGCAGGGGCTTATTAAAGGTGCACAAATAATTAAAACTTACGCGGTAGATGATACTTACGTGACCGAGCTTGAGCTTAATATGAAACGTGTGCACGATTTATACATAGGTGAAGTAAAACCACGCGAGGTTAAAAAAGTAACTTATTACTAAATAACTCAGTTGATTAAAAAAGTTATTCAAAATATCTCATCCTCTTATATTGAGTGCTATGCTGTTGTTAGGATTAATTTTTAAGCAGATTGCGTAGTGCTCAACAGATGTATTTTATTGCCACTTATATTAACAATGGCTCTTATATGAGGGTGTAACTAATTTTGTGTAACTGCCTATCATAATTTACTCTATCAAGAGTTTAAGGATTAGGCGATGAACATGAATAAAGAAGAACTCGAAGCGTTTGCTAAAGAAGCTGCTAAAAGTATTAAAACACCTGACGATTTAAATCAATTTAGCCAAATGTTAAAAAAAATAACGGTTGAAGCGGCGCTTAATGCAGAAATGGATGAGCATTTAGGCTATCAAAAACACAGTAAATCCACGAACACCAATAGCCGAAATGGTAAAACAAGCAAGCGCATCAAAACGGAAGATGGTGAGTTTGAGCTTGATACGCCCCGCGACCGTGAAGGCTCTTTTGAGCCACAGCTTGTTAAAAAGCATCAATCTCGATTCACCTCAATGGATGATAAAATTTTATGGCTGTATGCCCAAGGAATGAGCACACGCGATATCGTGAATGCCTTTCATGAGTGGTATGGCGCTGATATCTCTCCCACATTGGTGTCACGTGTTACCAGCGCTGTTATGGAGCAAGTCACTGAATGGCAATCTCGCCCCCTGGATGCGATTTATCCTATTGTTTATTTGGATTGCTTGGTTGTAAAAATACGCCAAGATAAGCGCGTTATCAAAAAGTCTATTTACCTTGCTTTAGGTATTAATATTGACGGCCATAAAGAATTGCTTGGCATGTGGATTTCAGAAAATGAAGGGGCTAAGTTTTGGTTGAGCGTGCTCACCGAATTAAGCCAACGGGGCGTTGAAGATATCTTAATCGCGTGCGTAGATGGGCTGAAGGGATTTCCTGATGCAATTAATACTGCTTACCCGCAAACTCATGTTCAATTGTGTATAGTGCATATGGTTCGAAACTCATTGAAATATGTCTCATGGAAAGATTATAAAGCCGTGACGGCCGATTTGAAGCTGATTTACCGCTCGTCGACAGAAGAAGAGGCGTTGCTGGAGTTGGAGCGATTTGCAGAGAAATGGGACAATCAATATCCTCAAATAGCAAAGTCATGGCGTGCGAATTGGGACAATTTAAACACGTTATTTAATTATCCGGAGGCAATACGAAAAGCCATTTATACAACGAATGCCATTGAGTCGCTCAACAGCGTTATTCGCCGAGCGATTAAAAAGCGTAAGATATTTCCAAATGACGACTCTGCGAGAAAAATGATTTATTTGGCAATAAAAGAAGCATCGAAAAAATGGACGATGCCAATTCGAGACTGGCGAAATGCAATGAGTCGTTTTATCATTGAATTTGAGGAACGCCTCAGTAAGCATATTTAAAATCTAACAACGGGCAGTTACACAGAATCCGTTACAGGCTCGTTTATATTGATATTTAAGAATGAAGCCATTAAAAAAAGCCTTATTGATTAATTAATAAGGCTTTTTTAATGTAAATTTGTAGGCTAAGCTTTTAAATTTCGAACCAGTTTGCTTTCGGTATTTACTGACTTACCATCTTGGTCGTAAGTCATTGACGTTGGTGCGCCAATTAATATCTCTTTTAATTGTTTAACACTTAGTTGCGCCTGGCGAGCTGCATGAGCATTAACATTATTTTGCTTCTGGCATTCTACAAGTTGGGTTTTGACTTGAGTGATTAACTCAGAGACTTCCGAATTTTGAAAGTCATTACTAGCAATTAATTTACTTAGGTCTTTGTCAAGAGTACTTAATCTGGTTAAGAAAGACATTTTTTGTTGGGCAATTTCTTTTAAACCAGCACCTCTTCGAGAGGCTATCGTATTAAGTTCGTCATTTAATAGCGTATGTAAAGAATCTAAGCAACTTACTTGTTGATTTAATTTCACGCTAATTAAACTGTTATGATCAGCCATATATATCAAACTCAAAATCAGCTAAATTTTTAGCAAGCTTTTCGCTGTCCACCTGGTATTTACCTTCAGTGATTGCTTTTTTTAGTTCAGCAACTTTTTCACTGTCAAAACCAGGCGACTGCTGTGCTTTATCTTGAAGTGTTTTTAATTGCTGTGCTTGCGGCGTTAAACTTACAGAATCACTTACAGCTTTCGGCGAAGGAGTCTGTGCAGTTTGCGTGTTTGCATTATCTTTTTTTAAATCAACGTGTTGCTGCTTTGCGTTTGTTAGCGCGTTAGCTTGTCGATTACTACCATTAACTTGACTAACCATAATAATAAACCTGTATATTACCCAACTGATGCCTAGTTATCGGCTTATACTTAGGATACTTTAGTATAAATTTAAATTAAATATTTACTTGAACAGACTCTACACCATCTACTCGCGCATTTAAAATTTTACCCGACTTTTTGTTTTTAATTTGTATTTGTTCACCCAAAGTACCGTCTTCTAAAGCAATACCTGTTGTTTTAATTCGAAGCCCTCTAAGGTTTGCGTAAATATTAACAGAATCCCCCTTACAAACCATACAAATTTGATTAAGTAATACAGGCGTGCCACTTCTAATGTTTCGCTTACTTCTGCTGCCGATTAATATAGTGGGATCATTTAAATATTGAACTCTGATAAAATGAGACGGTTTCATTTCTATAGTTAGGTGTGATTTAGTAATTATTTCATCACGGGCTAGGTTTACAGTGGCTACGACAACAGGTTCCATTTCAACAATTCTTACATGAATATATTGAGCCCAAGCTTGTTCATCATTGCATTTTGCTTGAATAGTAACTTGGCGATTGTATGGAGGCTCACCTGCAGACATTAACTCAAGAGAAGTATTACAGATACGGTCAGGGATCCGGCTATCCAGTGGCAGCGTGCTTAAATGTGTTTTAGTGTCGGTTGTGGTATCTATTTGCTCAGATACATAAGTAACGGCCATCTCTTGTAATAAATCCTTACTAAAAACTTTAGCTTGCAAAGGTAATACAAAGCAGATGCTAGCAAGAATATAAAAAACACTGTATCTTCTGATTTTTTTTAACAAACTCATAATGTTTCGGCTATGCTTATAGTTTAAAACAGGGTATAAATATTTAGCGTCAAATTATAAACGCTCTCGTTGTACTGTGTGGCTTTATAAAATAGAAGCAATTATTGTTCCGTATATTTTTTTTGGAGATTTGAATGGCAGGTGTTTTAGATTCAGTGAATCAACGTACTCAGTTGGTTGGGCAAAACCGCTTAGAATTATTACTGTTTAAACTCAGAGGGCGTCAACGTTTTGGGATTAACGTATTTAAAGTCAGAGAAGTGCTGCAATGTCCCCCGCTAACTAATATGCCTAAATCAAATGCTTATATTCGTGGTGTTGCCCATATCCGTGGACAAACTATTTCAGTTATCGACCTTTCTATGGCTGTTGGTGGGCGACCAATTGAAAATATTAAAGACAGTTTTATAATTATTGCTGAATACAACCGAACTGTACAAGGGTTTCTTGTCGGTGGAGTTGAGCGGATCGTAAATATGAATTGGGAAAAAATAATGCCACCACCTGCAGGTGCGGGACGTTATTCTTATTTAACTGCCGTGACTGAAATTGAAGACGAATTAGTCGAAATTTTAGACGTAGAAAAAATATTGAACGAAATCTGCCCAGTTAATACCTCAGTAAGTGATGATGTTGCAGCTACACAAAGTGACATTCAAAAAGATTTGGGTGAGCGGATTATTTTTATCGCCGATGATTCTTCTGTGGCACGAAATCAGATTAAACGAGCATTAGAGCCTTTAGGTATTCATACTGAACTTGCCAAAAATGGTAAAGAAGCTTTAAAACGATTGAAAGAAATCGCTGAAGATTGTGAAAAAGATATAACCGAGCGTGTAGGATTATTAATTTCAGATGTAGAGATGCCAGAAATGGATGGTTATACATTAACAGCTGAAATAAAAGCAGACCCTAAATTAGCTCCGTTACATGTTATTTTACATACTTCTTTGAGCGGGGTTTTCAATCAAGCAATGATTGAAAAAGTAGGTGCAGATGATTTTATTGCAAAATTTAACCCTGATGAACTCGCAACAGCAGTAAAAAAATGGGTTAATTGTGATTAATAAACATAGGTGTTATTGATTTGAATAATAAAGATTTACAGCAAAGTGAATACGATCAATTTCGATTATTTTTAGAACAGCAATGCGGTATTGTATTAGGCGAAAATAAGCAATACTTAGTCAAAAGTCGTTTGGCGCCATTAATGAAACGATTTAATGTTGAATCTTTGTCACAGCTAGTAAATAAAACATTAGGCCTGCATGAGCGTCAATTAAGAGCAGCAGTCGTTGATGCGATGACAACTAATGAAACATTATGGTTTAGAGATCAATATCCGTTTGAATTATTAAAAACTAAATTTTTTCCTGAGTTTAAAGGACTTAACAGACCATTAAAAATATGGTCTGCAGCAAGTTCCTCAGGGCAAGAGCCATATTCAATTGCCATGTCGGTTGCTGAATTTCAGGCAAGTTCGCCGGGTGTGTTACGCATGGGGGCACAAATAGTCGCTACAGATATATCCAACACTATGCTTGATATGTGTAAACACGCAGAATATGACTCTCTGGCACTGGCAAGAGGTTTATCAGCAGAACGCCGTAAAAAGTTTTTCAAAGACAGCGGCAACGGTATGGCTCAGATAAACGATTCAATAAAAAAACAAGTAAGTTTTAGACACCTTAACTTGCTCGACTCATACGCACTTATGGGCAAGTTCGATATTATATTTTGCCGTAATGTGCTGATTTACTTTGCACCAGAAGTAAAAGCTAAAATTATCGCGCAATTCTCTCAAGCACTAAACCCTAAAGGTTATTTACTTTTAGGGGCGTCGGAATCTATGAGCGGGTTAAGTGATGAGTTTGATATGGTTAGGTGTAACCCTGGTATTGTTTATCAAAAAAAGTAATGCAAGATAGCTTATTACTCTCCTAATTTTTTATATTTAAACGACGCACTTAGCGTCGTTTTTTGTTTTCAGCGAACAGATAGAATTCAGATGTAGACAAGTTATCTATCAGCAGTTCATTTAATCTAAATGTTTTTATCTTACACATGTCCATATTTAAGCATTCTATAATATCTTTAAGTCTCACACCTAAACCCTCTCAACTCTTTAAATTTAGTTTTTGAGCACTGTGTTTAATTATTTAGATAAATAGCTTTAAACAGAAATAAATTTAATGGCTTATTTCTTGCTTTGTCTAAGCTAAGTCAATTTTTTGGAGGTGGCTATGGCTATCAGTTTTGATAAAGCGCTTGGTGTGCATCCGCATGCTATGTTGATCCGTTCGCAAAGAGCCGAGGTGCTCGCTGCTAATATAGCTAATGCTGATACGCCTGGCTATAAGGCAAAAGATATTGATTTTGCCACTGCATTAAAAACGGCAAAATCTCACCAGTTAGGCGGCAATACTATGGTAAGAACAAACGATAAACACATTGCCGGAGGAACTCGAAGTGTAGGTGGTTCTGAACTTTTTCGTACGCCAAATCAAACAGATACAGGTGATGGTAACTCTGTTGATATACAAGTGGAACGAAACTTGTATACACAGAATGCTATGGAGTATCAGGCGAGTTTACAGTTTTTAACTGGTAAATTTAAAGGTCTGAACAAAGCACTCGGTAGCCAAGGATAATAATTATGAGTTTATATAATGTTTTCGATATTGCTGGTTCAGCTATGAGTGCACAAAATGTGCGCTTAAATACGACGGCCAGTAATATATCTAATGCGAATACGGTTAGTTCTTCTCAGGATAAAACATACCGATCGCGGCAACCAGTGTTTGCTGCCGAACTTACTAAAGCTTCTGCCTCAGCAAGTAACCCACAAGGTTCTTCTGTAGGCGTTAAGGTGTTAGGCATTGTTGAAAGTAATAAACCATTACAAATTGAATATAACCCGAATCATCCTAGTGCTGATGAAAATGGTTATATTTACAAGCCTAACGTAAATGTTGTTGAAGAGATGGCAAATATGATATCTGCCTCTCGTTCGTATCAAACAAATGTACAAGTTGCCGATGCAGCTAAACAAATGTTGAGTAAAACACTGCTGTTAGGGCAGAGGTAATAGAGGGTAGGTTATGAGCAACGATATCAGTACATCCACCACATCCTATTTAGACTCTTTACGGTGGCAAGATAAGCAAGTCGACACTGAAGAGAAAAGTGATGCATTGACTCAGGAAGACTTCTTCTCTTTGTTAACGCAACAATTATCGTTTCAAGATCCGAGTAACCCGGCTGATAACGATCAGATGATTGCGCAAATGACGAACTTTACGATGGCTGAAGGTATTTCAAATTTAAATTCTAATTTTGAAACATTAGCTGCATCAATGACTTCAAACTCAGCGTTACAAGCATCTACATTAGTAGGGAAAAAAGCGCTTTTAGAATCTGATACTTTAGAGCTAAAAGAATCTGAAGAAGCGCGTGGTTCTGTTGTTGCAGAAAATCCAGTTGAGAGTTTAACACTTCGGATTGAAGATGAATCTGGACAGTTAGTGAGATCCATTGAATTAGGCGCACAATCAGCTGGTGCTATCCGTTTCTCATGGGATGGAAAAAATGAAGGTGGCGAGCGACTGCCTCCAGGCGATTATAAAATCAAAGCTGAAGGTAGTACTAACGGTGAGTTTTCAAGTCTGCCTATTGCTACTTTTAAAAATATTGAAAGTGTTAATATTAATGGTGCAAGCGGCATCATTATTAATACCAGAGAAGGTGCGGTTAGGCTGACAGATGTCGCAGAAATCGCGTAATAGATACTTAATATTTCTCACGTTGGCCTTTAGGCTAAAGTTTAATAGATTAGAGGTTAATTATGAGCTTTAACATTGCATTATCCGGCCTTGCTGCCGCACAAAAAGATTTAGACGTTACCGCAAATAATATTGCCAACGTAAATAGTACGGGCTTTAAAGAGTCACGTGCTGAATTTGCAGACGTGTACGCATCATCAGTATTTAGTACAAGTAAAACAAAAAACGGTGATGGTGTTCGAACCACTATGGTTGCTCAGCAATTTCATCAAGGTTCACTACAGTTTACTCAGAATTCATTAGATTTAGCTATTACTGGTGAAGGATACTTTGCTACCAGCCCTGTAATTGGAGAGCAAGATTTTAGTTATACGCGTGCAGGTGCTTTCAAACTTGATCAAAACAATTATGTGGTTGACTCGCAAGGTAATTTTTTGCAAGGCTTTCCTGTTAACCCAACAACGGGTGATACTACATCGGTTAGTTTAAGTACCTCGTCTGCTTTACAAATACCAGACTCTTCAGGTTCACCGCGTGCGACGTCTACTATATATAACTCATTTAACTTAGATTCACGTGAACAAGCAACCACAATTGCATTTGATCCAATTGATGGTGCTAGTTATAACTCATCTACTTCAACCACCGTATATGACTCACTAGGTGAGCCGCATGTGTTACAGTTTTTCTTTGTTAAGCCTGCGCCAGCAACACCACCAGTTGTAGGTGATGAAAATATGTGGGAAGTACATACAACACTAGATGGTAAGTCGTTTGACGAAAATGGTCTAGAGCAAACTGCCGCACCTTATGCTCCGATCTCTACATTTCGCTTTGATGCAAGTGGTCAGCCACTTAGAACAAACGGTGTTGCAAATACAGGAAGTACTTTTAACCCTCTTACTGTCACATCAGCCACACCAGGTCTTTCTGACCTGTTAAGCAATGGTGCTACGTTTCCAAATGATATCACTATCAATTGGCGTGATGAAGCTAATGGGGCTACTAAAATACCAACTCAATATGCGAGTAATTTTGAAGTAAAAACGCTTAACCAAGATGGCGCAACAGTTGGCCGTTTAGCAGGTATTGATATCGGTACGGATGGTAAGCTAGTTGCTTCATACAGTAATGGCGATTCTACCTTCTTAGGCCAAGTTGCTATGGTTCGCTTTGCGAACTCACAGGGCTTGGAGCAGGTTGGTAACACGAGCTGGAAAGAAAGTATAACATCAGGGGAGCCAATTGCAGGCGAGCCTGGTTCTGGTTCATTGGGTAAAATAAATTCATCGGCTCTTGAGCAATCAAACGTGAATTTAACTAACGAATTAGTTGATCTGATTACTGCACAGCGTAATTATCAAGCAAACTCGCGAGCGCTTGAAGTTAACTCAACAATTCAGCAAAGTATTTTACAAATACGATAAATTAAAACTCATTAATTTATCCTTAAAGGCTGCTTAATCGCAGCCTTTTTTATTGGCTGATTCAACTCTTAGCTGCGATAAGTTAGGTGTCAAAAAGTACGACTCGGTAAATCAAATAGAGTAATTGTTTATCAGAATAGTTCCAACTCATAATTTAATCTGGCATCTATATTGCATTTACTATCACATAGATTTTTATGTGAGTCGATGTTATGGATAAAATGGTCTACATTGCCGCGTCTGGCGCTAAGCAAAGCATGCTGGGTATGGCTCTTAAAGCCAATAATTTGGCGAACGCCAATACCACAGGCTTTAAATCTGATTTTGCTCAAGCACGATCGATGCAAGCATTTGGTGAAGGTCTACCAACAAGGGTGTTTTCTATGGAAGAACGCCCTGGTTCAGATATGACATCGGGCGGTATTGTTCAAACCGGCCGTGATTTAGACATAGCAATGAGCGACAACGCCTGGCTAAGCGTGCAAGACGCCTCAGGTAACGAAGCTTACACTAAAGTGGGTACGCTTAATATAACTGCCCAAGGTATGTTGGTTACCAGTGGAGGGCGCCAAGTAATTGGCGAAGGTGGTCCTATAATCTTACCTGTGCCGATTGAAAAAATAGGATTTAGTGAAGATGGTGCAATTCAAGTACGACCACAAGGCGCGCCAGCTAACTTTTTAGAAGAAGTTGATCGCTTAAAAATAGTTGAAGCTAATAATTCCACACTTGAAAAAGGTAACGATGGTTTATTTAGGCCAAAGCCAAATCAAACGGTTGAAACCTCAGCCAATGTAAAAGTATTAAGTGGTTCATTGGAGATGTCTAATGTTAACCCAGTTCACGAAATGGTCGATATGATCAGCCATCAACGACAATTTGAATTACAAGTAAAGCTTATGAAAACAGCCGAAGAAATTGACGAGCGTCAAGATCAGCTGTTGAGAATAGTTTAACTTTAAAATGAGGACTCTATTATGAACCCAGCATTATGGATCAGCAAAACTGGGCTTGATGCCCAACAAACAGATATCTCGGTTATTTCAAATAACTTAGCTAACGCCAGTACGGTTGGATACAAGAAAAGTCGTGCCATTTTTGAAGATTTACTTTATCAAAATATCAACCAACCTGGCGGCCGTTCATCGCAAGATACCCAAATGCCCTCAGGTTTAATGTTAGGCGCGGGTGCTAAAGTCGTAGCCAACCAAAAAGAATTTACACAAGGTAATATGTTGACCACTGAAAACTCGTTAGATTGGATGATTTCTGGCGAAGGTTTTTTTGAAGTACTTCAACCTGACGGCAATATTGCCTATTCTCGCAATGGTCAATTTACTACTGATGGCGATGGACAAATTGTGACATCGGGAGCAGGTTATGTTATTCAGCCTGAAATGAACGTTCCTGAAGATGCTCAGTCAATCACTATTTCGCAAGATGGCGAAGTATCTGTACGTATTGCAGGCCAAGCCGATAACGTTGTCATTGGTCAGCTCACTATTAGTGATTTTATTAATCCGTCGGGTCTTGAGCCAATTGGTCAAAACCTATATACCGAAACGGCTGTAAGTGGCGCCCCAGTACAAGGTAACCCAGGCGTTGAAGGGTTAGGTAGCATTATTCAGGGCTCACTTGAGACATCAAACGTAAATGTAACTGAAGAGCTGGTAAACCTAATTGAAACTCAGCGCATTTATGAGATGAACTCAAAAGTAATTTCGGCCGTTGACGAAATGATGAGTTACATCAATCAACAGCTTTAATAGTGTAGGGAAAATTATGCGTAATATTATTTTATTTGTAGCAGGCACATTATTTTTAAGTGGTTGTATGTCTACGCAAAATAGTGAAATAGTACAGGACGATCCTTACTACGCACCTATGTACCCTGAGCCTGTTTTAGAGCCGATGGTAGCAACAGGCTCACTATTTAATACACATACATCAAATGATTTATACTCTGATAAGAAAGCATTGCGTACTGGCGATATAATTACAGTTAAATTGCAAGAGTCAACTCAAGCAACAAAAGCAGCTAAAACAGAAACAGATAAAGAAACCGAAGCAAGCTTAGACCCTGTTATTGGATTTGGTGGCCTACCTGTAAATATAGGTGGCGATAGCATTCAGTTTGGTATAGGTAGTGATTCGTCGTTTACAGGCGACTCAAAATCAAATCAATCAAACAGTTTAGTCGGTGATATTTCGGTTAACGTAATGCGCGTTTTACCAAACGGAAACCTGGTGATCCGTGGCGAGAAATGGCTAACGCTTAATACAGGCGAAGAGTTTATTCGGTTAGAAGGGCTAGTTCGTCCTCAAGACGTAAGCGCCGATAATACGGTTGAATCGAACCGTATTGCTAACGCACGTATTCAATACTCAGGTAAAGGGCAGACGCAAGAAGCACAAAGTCCTGGTTGGCTTACACGTTTCTTTAGTAGTTCGCTGTTTCCATTTTAGAGGGTAGTAACATGAACAGCTTTAAAACTTTATGTCTAATTGTATTATTAGGCTGGCAGTTTACTGCCAGTGCCGAGCGCATAAAAGATGTATCTATGGTTGAAGGTGTACGTTCAAACCAGTTGGTAGGCTATGGTTTAGTAGTAGGCTTACCTGGTACTGGCGAGCAAAATTCATATACTCAACAAAGTTTTAGAGGCATGTTGAATAACTTTGGTATTACATTACCTTCAACTCAAAGTCCTAAAATTAAAAATGTTGCGGCTGTCGCAGTGCATGCTGAACTACCTGCATTTAGAAAGCCTGGGCAAACAATAGATATAACTGTTTCTTCTATTGGCAGTGCAGGCAGCTTACGTGGTGGTACTTTATTACAAACTTTTTTAAAAGGTGTAGATGGTAACGTGTACGCAATTGCGCAAGGTAGCTTAATTGTAGGTGGTTTTGGAGCTGAAGGCTTAGATGGTAGTAAAGTTGTTATGAACACTCCCACTGTTGGTCGTATACCCAATGGCGCAACTGTTGAGCGCACCGTAGAAAGCCCATTCATGCAAGGTGACTTTATTACCTTTAATCTAAACCGTCCTGATTTTACAACGGCTAAACGTTTAGAAAAAACAATTAACGATTTGGTTGGTCCAAATAGCGCGCAAGCAATTGACTCTGTTTCCGTTCGTGTTGTTGCACCAAGAGATGCCTCGCAACGTGTGTCGTATTTATCAACACTCGAAAATTTAGAATTTAAGCCAGCTGATATGGCAGCTAAAATAATAGTTAATTCGCGTACTGGCACTATTGTTATAGGTAAAAACGTTAAGCTTCAACCTGCAGCTATTACTCACGGCGGCTTAACCGTAACAATTGCAGAGCAACAAAATGTGACGCAACCCAACCCGCTAGGTGCAGGGGATACTGTTGTCACGCAGCAGAGTATTATTGATGTAAACCAAGATGACTCGCGCGCATTTGTATTTAATCCAGGTGTGAGCTTAGATGATTTAGTGCGTGCAATTAATGAAGTAGGTGCAGCACCTGGTGACTTAATGGCTATTTTAGAGGCATTAAAAGAAGCGGGCGCAATTAATGGCCAGTTAGTTGTTATTTAAATATTATAGGCACACAGATTACGTATTACTTAAAGCCCTATATCTTTCAAACAAGATATAGGGCTTTTTTATTTACAGTAACTCAAAATTATTATATTTATCATTTTATTCGGTAGTGGCTCAATTTTTGCATTTTTAACTGCATTATTCATTTTGTGTCAAAAAGCCGATGGAAACGAACCACCTCGATAAGCAAAACTTTTTTGATTTAGGCAACTTAAACTCACTTCGACAAGAAGCCTTAACAAGTGGCGACGCATCGACAGATGCTTCTAAAGCTGCGCTTAAAAAAGCGGCTGCACAATTTGAAGCAATATTTACGCAAATGTTGCTCAAAGGTATGCGCAAAGCAAATGAAGCATTTGAGGACAAAGAAAGCCCATTTAATTCAAGTAGCGTAAAGTTTTTTGAAGAAATGCACGACCAACAACTTTCATCTGAATTGTCATCTAATGGCTCATTAGGGCTGGCTGATTTAATCGTTCAACAACTCTCCCCTGATGCTAAAAACTACACGCCAAGCTCAGTACTCAGAACGAGCAATGATTTTTTAAGTGAGCAGCGTGCAGGCACAGAGTTGCCGCATCAACAGCATAAAAAAGAAATCATTCCATTAACTGATAACAAAGTTACAGAAGAGGCTAAGTCGAATGACAATAAGGCAAACTTCGACACTGCCGAAGAGTTTGTAAGTTCAGTGTGGGAGCATGCAAAAACAGCGGCTAAAAAAATTGGTTTAAACCCAGCCGTTATGGTTGCACAAGCAGCACTTGAAACAGGTTGGGGCAAGCATATCATTAATAAAAGTGATGGCGGCAGTTCAAATAACTTATTTAATATTAAGTCAGATAAAAGCTGGGAAGGCGATAAAGCAAGCAAAGTAACGCTTGAATTTGAGCAAGGTACACCCGTTAAAAAACAAGCAAGCTTTAGGGCATATGATTCAATTAAAGACAGCGTTAATGATTTTGTAGATTTTTTAACGCAAAACCCACGCTATAAAGAAGCATTACAAAATACAGCAAAACCAAATGACTTTTTAGACTCTCTTCAAAAAGCTGGTTATGCAACAGACCCAAATTATGCGGATAAAATTAAACAAGTACTTAATAGTACTGAGCTTAAAAATATTGCAACAAACATTATCCGCCAAGGAGTAAAGTAATATGTCGTTTAATTTATTAAACATTGCAAATTCTGGGATAAGAGCAAGTTCTGATTTACTGCAAACGACAAGTAAAAATATTACCAATGTAAACACGGAAGGTTACGTACGTGAACGGACCGAACATACCACGATGATTGATAATCAAGTGGGAGTAGGCGAGACGTACCGTTTACTTAATGAATTTGCACAAAAACAATTAAACAGAGATACATCAAATAAAACATTTTTTGATCAGTTTGAAAGTGAAGCAAACCGAATTGATACGTTATTTTCACAAGAGTCAAATAGTGTGTCAACGAGCATAAATTCATTTTTTAATAATGTTCAAGAAGCACTCAATCAACCATCATCATCTGTTGCTCGCTCTTTAGTTATGAGTGATGCAGAAAACCTACTTGATCAGATGGATAGGCTTTCGGGAATTGTAGTTGAACAAAAACGAGTAGTCGATGAGCAATTACAAATATTCTCTACTGAAGCTAATACTTTAATCGAAAATATTAGCTCTTTAAATCAAGAAATTGTCGGAATTAACGGTACTAATAGTGCCTCAGATGCTAGCTCTGCTTACAACGAGCGTGATAAAGCGATACGTAACTTATCTGAATTAATAGATATTGAAACGCTTGATGGGCCAAATGGTGAAAAGCTTGTATTTATGGGAACCGGCGAAGCTGTCGTTATGCAAAATGGTACTTTTAATCTATTTTCTATGAGTGCAGACCCAGATCCTAACTTTCAAGAGCTTCGCTTAGATGTCAATGGTGGAAAAGCGGTGCCGTTAGATGTTGATGCTAGTAAATTAAAAGGGAAAATTGGTGGATTGCTTGCTTTTCGAGATGATATTTTAATCCCTACACAAAATCAACTAGGTCAAATGGGGCTGGCAATAGCTGATTCTTTCAATCAACAAAATCATTTAGGTATGGATGCAAGTGGTCAGCTTGGCGGTGATATATTTGAAATTCCTAGTGTTGGAGGCTTTCCTTATCAAAACAATACAGGTACGGCCAGTATTACTGCCACTGTAGAGCCTGGTATGGGTAGTGAGTTACCAGCAAGTGATTTTATTATTACTTATACAGCAAATCCTAATGAAGTCAGTATTCAACCAATTGACAATAAAGGTGAGCCGCTTGGAAATCCTTCACTAGCTAATGTAGTGGCCGGTGTTATTGACTCGTCAACAGTTGTGAGCGGAGAGTCTTTTGGTTTGCAAATAAGTGTAGTGGGTGCTGCAAATGCAGGAGATCAATTTCAAGTAAAGTTAAACTCAGGTGCGGCTGGTAACATATCTTTGCTTACTGGGCGCGGTGAAGACTTAGCACTTGCCTCACCAGTGAGAACCGCCGCAGATGTTGATAACACAGGCACGGCTTCAATTTCTGCAGGAGAAGTTAGCGATGTTACAACGGGTAGCTTTACTACTTCCCCATTAGCATTAGCGAATGGACCTATTAATATAGTAAAAACAGCGAATCCAGATGAGTATATAATTTCAGACAACATAAATACCACGACGGTTACAATAATTCCTCCGGCTAATAATCTGCTTAATCAAGCTGGCGGCGCATTTGCAACTTATGGGTTTGACTTTAATATTGAAGGTACACCGGCGGCTGGCGATAGTTTTACTCTAGAATTTAATGAAGGTGGCTTTGATGATAATCGTAACGGTTTAAAACTCGCTGAATTGCAAAATGGCGACCTAGTGCGTCAAAATGTAGTCACTAGTACTAGTGCCGATAATCATAAAACGTTTAACCAAGCATATGCAGGATTGGTTACTGAAATTGGTGTGGTAACTAGTCAGGCTAGAACGAATGGAGCCGCATTTGATGCACTCGCTGAGCAATCAGAGGCATGGTATGAGTCTTTATCTGGTGTGAACCTTGATGAAGAAGCAGCCAATTTACTACGTTTTCAGCAATCTTATGCGGCCTCAGCTCAGGTGCTTTCTGCCGCTCGTTCTATTTTTGAGACTTTACTCAGTGCTGCGAGGTAATTATGCGCTTATCAAATAACTTAATGTATCAAAATAATATTAATAAAATACTCGATAACCAACAAGGTGTGGCCGGTGCGCAAGAACGTGTAAATACAGGGCAAAAGTATTTAACTGTTTCAGAAGGCCCAGCAGCAATATCTCAAGGAATGTTGTATTCAAATAAAATTCAAACGAATGAGCAGCATACTAAAAATATTAATCAGCTAAAAGGTCGATTAGAAACCGAAGAAAGTATTTTATCGGGAATGAATGACGCTATTTTAGAAGCGCAGATGCTAACTATTCAAGCAGGTAATGGGTCACTCAGCAAAGATGCGCTAGCGTCAATTGCAGGAGAGCTACAAGAGTTACAAAAATCATTACTTAACTTAATGAATACTCAGTCAGAAGGTGGAGAGTACATTTTTTCTGGTTACCAAGATGATATTCAGACGTATACCTTTAATAGTGTCGATGGGAAATATGAATATCAAGGAGATCAAGGACAACATGAAATTACTATTGCAAAAGGGGTTGATATTAAATCCAGCGATAATGGTTTTAATGCCTTTGAAAAAGTAGATGCACGGTTAGATGTCACTTCAAACCAGGGAGTTGCAACAGGTACTATTACTTCTGGCACTGTGTACGTAGAAAACCAAGGTGAATTTGATAAGTTTCATAAAGATAGCTATAACTCAGATCCCGACCCTGCTGTTTCAGCAACAATCAATACTTATAACGTAGTGGTTGTTCCTGGTGCAACACCAGCTGATCCCGCTCAGTATGAGATTCTTCGGGATGGCGCATCTTTAACTCCACCTGTTATTGGCGAAGTAACAGATGAGCCAATTGAGTTTGCAGGTATGCAGATTAGTTTAGAAGGCACCGCGCCCGGCCAATTAGACTTTAGCCTTGAAAAACCACATAAAGAAAATGTACTAAACACCTTACAAGACTTAATTACTAGCTTAAATGATGAAGAGCTTGAGGGCGAGGGACTACAGCAAGCACTGTCAGATGGCCTTATTCAGTTGAAAAATGCCAGCGAGCAGGTTGTTTTTACTCAAGCGAGCCTTGGTGGACGTATGAATGTAGTGGAGCGAGTAACTGATTCAAATAGTGCTTTGGATATAAATAATAAATCAAACAAGTCAGATTTAGTCGAGATAGATACAGCTGCTGCTATTAGTGAGCTAACCAAACAAGAAACCGCACTACAAGCATCACAAGCTACATTTGGTCGCTTAGCTAAACTATCACTATTTGATTATATATAAGATACAGTCAACAGTTATTACCTTTACTTTATAAAGGTAATAACTTGCCTTTTCAAAGCGGCAAAAAATTGTCATCGCAAACCCCCTCTTCAAGTATAAAGCCTAAAAAAGTTAAAAACCTCTCATACTACCTAAAGTTAGTACTGTTAATTTGTTAATAAACAAGTAGTTAGATTGTTTAATTCGAGTTGGCACAACATGTGCATTTCTATAGTCATAGAAAGCGTGGTTCCTGCTAAGTAATTTGAACCACACTCTGATTAAACTAGGAGATGGTAAAATGGCTTTAAGTGTAAACACAAATGTTGCATCACTCAATGGGCAACGCAATCTAACTAAATCTAGCATGGCTCTGGAAACCTCAATGCAGAGACTTTCATCAGGTTTGCGTATTAACAGTGCAAAGGATGATGCGGCAGGCTTACAAATTGCTAACCGCTTAACGTCTCAGGTAAATGGTTTAACCGTTGCTCAACGAAATGCGAACGATGGTATTTCAATGGCGCAAACGGCTGAGGGCGCAATGCAAGAGTCGGCAAATATTCTGCAACGTATGCGTGATTTATCTCTGCAATCAGCCAATGGTTCAAATAGTGCGGTAGACCGTGCATCATTACAAAAAGAAATGAGTGCGCTTCAGCAAGAGCTAACACGTATTGCAGATACAACTAAATTTGGTAACACCAGCCTACTAGATGGCTCATTTGGTACTAAGCAGTTTCAGGTTGGTGCTAATGCCAATGAAACAATTAACGTAAGCTTGGGCAATATGTCGGCTGACGCAATTGGTGCAAATGAAGTTAAAGGCGGAGGCACTGCGTTAGGTGCGGCAGCAGCTGCTGGTACTTTAGCGAGTGTTGCAGCTACTGTTACTGCGGGTAATGTAAATATTAATGGTAAAGACATTACTATTGCAGCAGAAGGGGCTACTAAAATAGCAGACAAAGTCAATAATTCAGCATCGGGGGTTACTGCAACCGCTAAGCTGGATGTGACTATTGCAGGCATTACCAGCGCTGATAACGCAACGATTAAGATTGGTGATGACGAATATGACTTAGGGGGTTATGGCGGTGACATGATCCGCTTAGCACAAGACATGACGGCTGATGGTTACGATGCAGTGTTTGATCCAGACACTAATTCTATTGCCCTCAAAGCAACTGGAACAGATGGTATTGAAGCCATTGCTGAAACAGTGGGTACCGCAGCGGGTACTTTAACGTTTGATGGTGTGGCCGCAGCCACTGCTGATACAGCTAAAACATCGCGAGTGGAGTTGTCATCACCAAATACTATTGGTATTTCTAATGATGGTACGGCAGATGAAGCAGAGTTTTTAGGTGCATCAAGCAGTACACTAACAACAGTTGAAGATATTGATATTTCTGGCACAACCAGTGTAGGTGCGCAAGCAGCTATTAATACTATTGATGCGGCATTGTCACAAATTGATGCACAGCGCGCTGATTTAGGTGCGGTGCAAAACCGCTTTGGCCATACTATAAGTAACTTAGCGAACGTTGCTGAAAACGTGGCAGGGTCGAGAAGCCGTATTCAAGATACTGACTACGCACTTGAGACTGCAACACTAACAAAAAACCAAATAATGCAGCAAGCCGGTACCACTATATTGTCGCAGGCAAATCAATTACCACAAGCCGCGTTAAGTTTATTAGGCGGTTAACGCCCAAAGCAAACCAGCTACCAAAAAAAGCCAAGCAAATATGCTTGGCTTTTTTTGTTTTATTTCATGGTTTTAAGTTTTTTATTGTTTTTATTGTTATTTATTTAAAAAAAAAGCTAAAGGTAATTTTATAACGGCCGTTAACTTAATCAGAACGGAGCTTGAACAAATTAAATATGTGAAGGCTCTTGGTTAAAATCAATTAGTTACATTACGAAAGTAATCAGGAGTTATAACATGGCTTTATCAGTAAATACAAACGTTGCGTCTATCAACGCACAAAGAAACTTATCAAAATCAAGCGAAGCATTAGGTACATCAATGCAACGTCTTTCGTCGGGTATGCGTATCAATAGCGCAAAAGATGATGCGGCTGGTCTGCAAATTGCTAACCGCTTAACATCACAGGTAAATGGTTTAGGTGTTGCACAGCGTAATGCAAACGATGGTATTTCAATGGCGCAAACAGCTGAAGGCGCAATGACCGAATCAGCAAATATTTTACAACGTATGCGTGACTTGTCACTACAGTCGGCGAATGGTTCAAACGATGCCGATGCGCGTGCAGCGCTACAAAAAGAAGTAGGCGCACTACAACAAGAACTTACCCGTATTGCAGAAACCACTAAATTTGGTGGCACTAGCTTATTAGATGGCTCGTTTGGTACTAAACAGTTCCAAGTGGGTTCAAACGCGAATGAAACAATTAATGTAAGCTTACGTGATGTTTCAGCTGATGCGATTGGTGCAAATGAAATTGATGGTAAAGGTACTGTATTTGGTGCAGATGCGGCTGCAGGGACTTTAGTTGCAAACGAAGCTATAACTGCAGGTTCATTAAATATCAACGGTGTTGATGTTGATTTAGCTGCTACAGATGGCGCTGATGGTGCAGCAGCTAAAATCAATGCTGCTGCTACAGGTGTTGTTGCAGAAGCTCGCTTAAATGTTGTTATTTCAGGTATAGATAATACAGATAATGCGACTATAAATATTGGTGATGATAGTTATGATTTGGGTGAGTTTGGCGGAGATATGGCCCGTCTGACCGATGAAATGGTTGCTGATGGGTACGATGCTGTTTATGATGCTGATGCTAAAAAAATTACGCTAAACGCAACTGGTGTTGGTGGTATTGAATCAGTAATGGATGCTGGTACTCCAGCTGGCGGCTTAGAATTTGACGGGGTAGCTGCAGGTACAGCGGCAACTTCAAAAACATCAGAAATAAACTTATCTTCAGCAAATAAAATTGGTATTTCAAATGATGGTACTGCAGATGAAGGTGAGTTATTCAGTGGCGCTACCAGTACATTAACATCAGTTGAAGAAATTGATATCTCAGGTACGACAAGTGAGGGTGCTCAAAGCGCAATTCAAACTATTGATGCGGCATTAGCACAAATTGATGCGCAACGAGCAGATTTGGGTGCGGTACAAAACCGTTTTGGCCATACAATTAGTAACTTAGCAAACGTTTCTGAAAACGTATCAGCATCTAAAAGTCGTATCGAAGATACTGACTACGCGGCAGAAACAGCTAAACTAACTAAAAACCAAATCATGCAACAAGCTGGTACAACAATTTTAGCTCAGTCTAACCAGTTGCCACAAGCAGCGTTAAGCTTATTAGGTTAATTTTTAAATAAGCTCTATACTAAATATAACAAGGAAGGGTCTCCCTTCCTTTGTTGTATTAGTTAATAAATTATCGCTTTAAACTAGGAGCGAATTATGGAAACTCAAAGCTTACAGTTAAACAACACGCTTGCTTTACAAGGCGAGAAAACCAACACGTCTTCTCCTGCACTACAAAATCAAGCTCAGTTAGCCAATGCAAATACATACTCCTCAGAGTTAAAAGTAAACGAAAGCTCAAGTAATGCCGAATTATCACCCGACAAGCTAGAAAAAGTGGCGCAACAATTGCAAAACTTTATGGGTGAAATGAATCGTAGTATTCAATTTAAAGTTGATGAAGATTCAGGTAGAAATGTTATTAAAGTAATTGACAAAGAAAGTGGTGATTTAGTCAAGCAGTACCCGTCTGAAGAGGTGTTAGGCATTGTGTCTAAGCTAGCCGAAGCTACTGGTGTGTTGGTTGATTTTAAGGTTTAGTTAGCAATTAAAGAGGAAGTGTATTATGGCTATTTCATTTACAGGTATCGGTTCGGGTTTACAGGTTAGCGAAATTGTAGATGCTTTAGTTAATGCCGAAAAAGCGCCTTACCAAGCACGAATTACTCGCCAGCAAGCAACTCATACCACTGATATATCAGCTGTTGGTGCGCTTAAATCGTCATTAGAAGAACTTAACACTTCATTAGAGTCGTTGGGGGATGTTGATAATTTTCAAAAACGCACCATTAGCGGAAGTGACGATTTTGTTTCTCTTAGTTCTGAAAAAAATGCACAAACTAATAACTACTCTATAAAAGTTAACAACTTAGCAGAAAACCATAAATTAGTGTCAGAAGCTATTGGCGCAGATGCTGCTGTTGGTGAAGGTAAACTCACTATTAGTTCGGGTAGCAATAATTTTAACATCGATGTTTCTGATACAGCGACTCTGGCTGATATTCGCGATGCTATTAATGACTCTAATGACAATGACTCAGTGAATGCAACTATTATTACTGATAACTCAGGCCAGCATTTAGTGCTATCAAGTAAGGAAACCGGCGAAGCAAATGCCATTAAAATTGTTGTAGATGATGTAAGCGACGCTAATAATACCGATAATAACGGTTTATCGCGCTTAGCATTTGATAGCGATCCGGCATCAGCTACGTATGCCGAAAATTTAAATGAAACAATTAAAGCCACTGATGCATCAATAACAATTGATGGGACTTTAGTTGCAACCAGTAGTACCAATGAATTTGTTGATGTTATTGATGGCGTAACTATTAATGCCAAAAAAGCTCATGATGCAGATGATGATTTAAGTAAAGCAAAAATAACCGAAAATAATAATAACATTGCGGCAGGGTTAAAATCGTTTGTAGAGAAGTTTAACGCATTTATTGATTTATCTGCACAATTAGGCAGTTCATCTGCTGAAAATGGAGTGGGTGCATTGGCAGGCGACTCATTGCTGCGAGGTTCAGTGAACCAAGTTAGAGCATTACTTACCTCTGAGTTTAGTACAGGAGATGGTAATACTGACTTTTTATCAAATTATGGTATTAGAACGGAGCGCTCAGGCAAATTAAGTATTGATGACGATGTGTTAAAGAAGGCCGTTGAAGATGACCCAGCAGCAATAAAGACCTTTTTTGTTGGTGAAAATGAAGATGATGGTTTTGTTGCCAAGCTAGATACGGTTATTAAAGGTTACACAGCCTCAGGTGGAATTATTGAGACACGTATAGATGGGCGTGAAGCGCAAATAGATAAGCTAAGCGACGATGCTGAAGACTTTAATTTACGCATGGCTGCTTACGAAAAACGCTTATTAAGCCAATATAATGCGATGGATTTACTTGTTGCAAATATGAACTCAACAGGTAGTTATTTAACACAACAATTAGCTAATCTCCCTGGTGTAGTTAAACAATCAAGTTAAGCCCAATAAACTTTAAGTTAGAGGTTAAATAAAGTAACAGGTTCTCCCTCAGCTTGTTACTTTGACCTTATCACTAGAAAAACCTTCCTGCATAGCTAACTAAAAGCTATTAGCCCAAAAAACGAATGCTAATTCTAATTAAAACAATACCAAGTGTTAGCCTCAATGCGTCCTATTATATGCATGACTACTCCAAGATAAAAAAACCACCTACTTGCTGAAAATTATTATATCCACGAGTATGAGAACTGAGCGAATCTATCCAACAGAGAAGGCTAGTTAAAATGAAACGTTATCTAATACCAGCCTGAATAAATCTTTGAGGAGTTTAACGAACTAAATCACTCTATAATATCGTTAAAAACTTTATTTAGAACAACTAGATAAAAAGTTATTAGCTAGTTCTAATGTGATTTTATTATCGTTAAGTAGACCTGATATATCGATATATAAGCAGATTGGTGTAAATAGCTTATTTCATATCGTAGTAATAGGGTCAGTTGGTATGGCGATGAAGTTTTAATTTAAAGCGATACAAATCAGCCAAAGTTTATATTTGACTGATTTGCTATGCGCTAAGCAAATTTACGTAATGGGAGCATGGTAAAAGTGCTGTATTACTAAAATAAAATGGATATGTAAGTTAACTAAAAGCATTTTTAAAAATGAGATTTATACTTTTTTACTGCATTTTTACTTTTTTGCTTACTGATTATTTTAGTCGCGACAAGCTTCTTTTCATTTTCTATCTTACTAGAAAGTTGCTGGATAAGAGCAATCAAAAATTTAAGTTCGTCAGCTGAGTAAAAGCTTTTATCTTCAGTAAGTGTTTTTTTTAAGTAACTGTTTAATGTGTGATGTGCGTTTAGCGCTAGCTCTACATCAGAATCAACTAAAAGTATAAGCTCATTACATTGCCTGCGTGTTTCATTATCGGAAACCTGTTCGGCGCTTATTGTGGTAAAAGACATAGTAGTTACAGAGCTCTTTGATCGAAAGGAATTTCTTCCCAACCTGATTTAATTTCTTTAATTAAGAGAATTACCTCATCGATCTTTTGTATATCATTTTCTAAATTAGCGACTAATAAATTACGTTGGCAGTAATCGTACAATGCATCAAGATTAGATGAAATCTCGTTATCATTCTCAAAGTTTAATACCTGTTGTAGGGCACCGAGTAAAGTAATGCAATCAGAGATAGCGATTCCTTTTTTTGCTAACTCTTTTCGTTCAACAAATCCTTTTGCAGCAGATAATTTACCGATGATATTTACAAAAACAAGTTTGACTTGTTCATATGGTGTCATTTCCTTTACGCTACTAACGGTTATTTGGCGGTATTTATTTATTGATGCATGGGCCATGTCTAATCCTAAAAGTTTAATAATATATCTAGCAATTTAAGCAAGTTTAGTTCCAAAATATAAACTAACTACTATATATCGGCAAAAGTAGTTATATCTTTAAGTATATTTACTATTTCTATAGTCTTACACATTACAGGCTTAACCTAAATCACAAAATACCTATGTATCTTTCAGGAGTTAAACCCTATCGTAAAAAGTGAACATATGTTGCTCAATATGTTAACGGCATAAAAGTTTATACGCTCATTAGTTACTACTATTTAATGGTGAAGAATAAATTTTATGTTGTAGAGTTAATCTTAAAGTATTGGATTTTATTTTACAGTGTCTGTTTTTTGGCGTTAATGTCAAAAAGTCGCCACTAGTGCTTGCATACAATTTCAACTGGCTTACAATTTAGTTAACAGAATAAATTAGTGAAATAAATGGCCGCTAAGAATGATCTTAATTTTAGATAATAATAATAATCGCTCGATAGGATTATATGCCTCACTTACTTTTATTGGTGAAGCGGTGCAACTACATACCGAAGCTGATTTTGAACAAGCATTTAGCAAGTACCAAAATAAAGAATGCATTATAATTTTAGGTGCTTTGCAATCGCTTGATCATGAAAGTTTGATAAAACGCTACCCTACGTTTCCCTTTTTGTTAATAGGTGAAACACTCAAACCCTTACTAAGTATTGCTAATGTCGTTGGGCTAGTGTGCGAACCATTTAGCCACGATATAACAACCCAGTTGCTACATGATTGCCAGCAATACCAGCGAATGCTTCCCAATGAGCATAAACATAATAAACCACATAATACTTTTGATGGCCTTGTGGGTGAAACAACCGCAGTTAAAGATCTACGTTTTTTAATTGAGCAAGTAGCTAAAACTGATGCTAATGTGCTCATTTTAGGTGAGTCGGGCACCGGGAAAGAGGTAGTCGCACGTAACGTACACTTATTGTCAAAACGTCTTAAAGGGCCTTTTGTACCCGTAAACTGTGGTGCTATTCCTGGGGAATTGCTCGAAAGTGAATTATTTGGCCATGAAAAAGGTGCATTTACCGGTGCTATTTCTGCTCGTAAAGGGCGCTTTGAACTGGCTCAAGGTGGTACGCTATTTTTGGACGAAATAGGCGATATGCCACTGCAAATGCAAGTTAAACTGCTTCGGGTATTGCAAGAGCGCAGTTATGAACGCGTGGGAGGTACTAAGGCAATTCAAGCCGATGTACGCATAATTGCAGCAACTCATCGCAATCTCGAATCTATGATAGAGCAAGGCACGTTTCGTGAAGATTTATACTATCGTTTAAATGTATTTCCTATTGAAAGCCCATCTCTTTCTCAGCGTGCTGATGACATACCATTATTATTAAAAGAATTAATGCGCCGCGTAAATGAGCAAAGTGGCTCAACTGCTAAGTTTACTGAGCGTGCTGTTGAAAGCTTAAAAGAGCATAGTTGGCCAGGTAATATTCGCGAGCTTGCAAATCTAGTGGAACGTATGGTTATTATGTTTCCCGAGAAAGTGGTTGATATCCCCGATTTACCTGATAAATATCGTTATATTGAGGTTGAGGCGTACGAGCCTCAATACCCTGAAGAGTTAATGGAAAGAGACGCCTTTAACGATATTTTTAGCTCGGGCTTTAGTGATTATGAGAGTGAACCTGAAGCAGATTTTAGCCAAGTAGATGGCGGAGTCCTGCCGGATGATGGTATTGAACTTAAAGATTACTTAGCCGAACTTGAAATAAGCTTAATAACTCAAGCGTTAGAGCGATACGACTATGTTGTGGCTCGGGCAGCCGAAATATTAGGTGTACGCAGAACTACGTTAGTCGAAAAAATGAAAAAGTATAATCTTTCACGAGATTAGCAATATAAAAGCTGAAATACTTTAATTTAGGTTGTCGATTACTCATTAATGAGCAACTACTTTACGGACTTTGTCCGTCACGCAAGCAAGCTTCGCGTCTACAAGGTAAACGCAAACTTAAACCTTGGCGGTAGACGTAGAGCTTGCTCGCGTGAAAAGCGAAGCTTTTAATTATTTAAACACCTATCCCAAAAACTACGTTTTTGAACGTAAGCAAGCAGCGCGTTTACAAGGTAAACGCAAACTTAAACCTTGGCGGTAGACGTAGAGCTTGCTCGCGTGAAAAGCGAAGCTTTTAATTATTTAAACACCTATCCCAAAAACTATGTTTTTGAACGCCTGCAAGCAGCGCGTTTACAAGGTAAACGCAAACTTAAACCTTGGCGGTAGACGTAGAGCTTGCTCGCGTGAAAAGCGAAGCTTTTAATTATTTAAACACCTATCCCAAAAACTACGTTTTTGAACGCAAGCAAGCTTCGCGTCTACAAGGTAAACGCAAACTTAAACCTTGGCGGTAGACGCTGAGCTTGCTCGCGTGAAAAGCGAAGCTTTTAATTATTTAAACACCTATCCCAAAAACTATGTTTTTGAACGCAAGCAAGCTTCGCGTCTACAAGGTAAACGCAAACTTAAACCTTGGCGGTAGACGTAGAGCTTGCTCGCGTGAAAAGCGAAGCTTTTAATTATTTAAACACCTATCCCAAAAACTACGTTTTTGAACGCAAGCAAGCAGCGCGTTTACAAGGTAAACGCAAACTTAAACCTTGGCGGTAGACGCTGAGCTTGCTCGCGTGAAAGGCGTGAGCTTTTAATTATTTAAACACCTATCCCAAAAACTACGTTTTTGAACGCCTGCAAGCAGCGCGTTTACAAGGTAAACGCAAACTTAAACCTTGGCGGTAGACGCTGAGCTTGCTCGCGTGAAAAACGAGACTTTTAATCATTTAAACAAAACGCTGTTTCAAAAAGAGAAAAACGAAGGTAAATGAGAAACCATAGTCAACTTACGCGTCACTTATCTAAAGCGCAACGTCTCTTAACCTCTTTGTGAACAAATCACTTTTATGGATATAAATCACTTACTCATTAAAAGCCTTAATAATTTCTTCTTTTCTAAAACAATCATTACTGTGATCGTTAACCATACCGCAGGCCTGCATGTGAGCGTAAACGGTGGTTGGGCCTAAAAATTTAAAACCACGCTTTTTTAAATCTTTAGCAAATGCGGTTGATGCCTCTGTAATTGCTGGGTAGTCCTCAATGCTATTTAAATTACTTATAATCGGTTTATTGCCGACAAATTGCCATTGGTAGTTACTAAAACTTCCAAATTCTTTTTGTATTTCAATGAAGCGCTTAGCGTTGTTGACGGTTGCTGCAATTTTTAAGCGGTTGCGCACAATACCCTCATCAAGCATTAATTTTTCAATGTCATCGTGTGTGAATTGTGCCACTTTTTTTACATCAAAATTAGCAAATGCTTTTTTATAACCGCTGCGTTTTTTTAAAATTGTGTACCAGCTTAAACCGGCTTGCGCTGATTCAAGCGTGATAAATTCAAACAGCTTTGTATCATCATATAGGGGGATGCCCCATTCTTCATCATGGTAAATAACGTAGTCGGGTTTAGTCGTATCGAGCCATGGACAACGGCACTGTATTTGCTCACTCATTATTATTCCTTTTCGTGTGCGTCATTTTTATGTCGCTCAAATTATTGACGTAACTTAATGATAAGTATGTAAATAAATTATGGTATAAATCGTGCATTTAGACATGTATCTACATCAATTCGAGATTTGATTATGGCCCTTGCTAGCGTGCTAAAACCACAGTTTTTTTCTGCAAATCAGTATAACCCATGTTTACTTCAAGAGGAGTACATTGGTGAATTAAGCGATCTGCGCAAGCAAGCAAGTTGGCTTTCGCATTTGGTTGATACCATGCCAACAGGTGTGGTTGTACTTGATGGCAAAGGGTTGATTGCAAAAGCGAATCAAATAGCGATTGACATGCTCGGTGAGCCACTTGAAGGCGAACGCTGGTTTAATGTTATTCAGCGCTCTTTTAGGCCGCATCAAGATGATGGTCACGAAGTGTCTTTAAAAGACGGACGCTTAATAAAGCTAGATATTACTGCTTTAGCACCAGAGCCTGGGCAACTTATTTTAATGACTGATTTGACCGAAACTCGCCGCTTACAAAAGCGGGTTGCACATATGCAGCGATTAAGTGCGCTGGGTAAAATGGTGGCATCATTAGCGCATCAAGTACGTACGCCGCTCTCAGCCGCTATGCTTTATGCTGCTAACTTAGGGTCAAAGCGTTTACCCGAAGCATCTCGCGATAACTTTCAAACAAAACTAATGTCGCGTTTAAAAGATTTAGAAACTCAAGTAAACGACATGCTGTTATTTGCCAAAAGTGGCGAGCAGCAAGTTGTAGAGAAAGTCTCAATGCAGCAGCTTTTAACAGAAGTTAAAGCGGGCGCTGATGCTATGGTCGCACTTAATGAAAGTGAGCTGGATGTAAGCTTACCTGAGCCCGATATACAAATTGTCGGTAATAAAACTGCTCTGGCCAGCGCTATTCAAAACCTTGTACATAACAGTATTCAAGTTATTGGCAGTGGCGCAAAAGTAAAAATAAGCGCGCAGAGAGATTTAAAAGACTTAGATATGGTTCGCATTAGCGTGATCGACAATGGCCCAGGTGTAGATTTAAGCCAAAGCGATAAAATTTTCGAACCATTTTTTACTACAAAAAGCCAAGGTACAGGTTTAGGGCTTGCTGTAGTCAGTTCGGTGGCTAATGCGCATCAAGGTCGTGTTGATGTGACTAATAATGCGCAGGGTGGTGCTTGTTTTAGCTTGTTACTGCCTATTAAGGCAACATCTAAATTAGAGGAATCATTATGAGTAATACTATTTTAGTTGTCGAAGATGATGCAGGTTTACGTGAGGCTTTAATTGATACCCTTGAAATGTCGGGTATTGAATGTGTTGCAGCCAACAGTGCTGAGCAAGCAATGCTATTACTAAAAAAAGAGTCGTTTTCTCTTGTAGTAAGTGACGTGCAAATGGGCGCAATGAGTGGGCTTGATCTATTACGTAGTATTAAATTAAACCATCCTGATTTACCGGTATTGATGATGACGGCGTACGCCACAATTGACGATGCTGTAGAGGCCATGCGCCTAGGTGCAATTGACTACATGGCTAAACCATTTGCACCTGAAGTGCTGTTAAATATGGTGAGCCGTTATTTGCCTGAAAAAGCTAAAGAAACTGACGGCCCTATTGTTGCCGATCCAACGAGTATTCAATTGTTAGGGCTTGCAAGTAAAGTGGCACGCTCTGATGCTAGTGTTATGGTACTTGGCCCAAGTGGTTCTGGTAAGGAAGTACTTGCTCGTTATATTCACGATAAGTCGAGCCGTTGTAATGAACCATTTGTGGCGATTAACTGCGCGGCTATTCCTGAAAATATGCTCGAAGCCACTTTATTCGGTTACGAAAAAGGGGCTTTTACGGGCGCGATTCAAGCATGCCCGGGTAAGTTTGAGCAAGCGCAGGGCGGTACTATTTTACTTGATGAAATTACTGAGATGGACTTAGGGTTGCAAGCTAAGCTTTTGCGCGTACTGCAAGAGCGTGAAGTAGAGCGTTTAGGTGGCCGTAAAACAATTCAACTTGATGTGCGTATTTTGGCTACCAGTAATCGTGACTTAAAAGAAGCGGTTGCTAAAAACCAGTTTAGAGAAGATTTATATTACAGGCTTAATGTTTTTCCATTGATGTGGCGACCATTGTGCCAACGCCCCGGTGATATTATTGTATTGGCTAAGCATTTAATTGAGCGCCATATTAGTAAAAGTAAAGAGCCGATGGCGTATCTAGATAAAGCGGCTGAGCAAAAGCTATTGGCTCATACATGGCCTGGTAACGTGCGTGAGCTTGATAACGTTATACAACGTGCACTTATACTGCGTACGGGCAACACAATAAACGAGCATGCTATTTTTATCGAAAACTTAGCATCTAATAACTTTGTTATGGAACCTTCATTGGCTGCGGTGCAAACAGTGTCGGCAGCCGAGGTAACTCAAGAAGCTCAAGGTATTGAGAAAAGCACGTTAAGCTCTGCATACTACGATGAAAAATCACCTGTTGAGGTTGAACCTAAGCAAGGTTTACTATCGGCAGATACCGGTAGCTATAAAGATGAGCTTAAAGATAAAGAGCACCGGATTATTTTAGAAACGCTAGCCCGCTGTCAAGGTAAGCGCAAAGACGTTGCTGAAACTCTGGGTATAAGCCCACGAACTCTACGTTATAAATTAGCGCAAATGCGTGACTTAGGTATTTCACTTCCAGCATAACCTCCAACAGCCCTAAATTGGACATCTTTAACTTAGGGCTGTCAAAACTCTGACTCAAAAATAACTCCATAACATCTTGTATTTAAATGATATTCTAGTTGGCATGGTTTATGCTTTATTAGCTATAATAGTCAACTGTATCGTTAGAGACAAAGTATGAAAATTCAAAATAGTGCGGTATTTCAAGAAATGCAATCAATGGCTTTAGAAGCTGGCCGTAGTAATCAAATTAATAAATTGCCAACTCAAGTACAATCTACTTCTACATCACAATTTGGTGACATGCTAAGTAGTGCATTGAATACAGTACATGAATTACAACAAGATACGGGTCAAAAAGTAAAAGCGGTTGAGATGGGCGATCGAAGTGTATCGCTCGCAGAGGCGATGATTGCTTCTCAAAAATCATCAGTTGCTTTTGAAGCTACAGTACAAGTTCGCAATAAACTTGTTGACGCGTATAAAGAAATCATGAACATGCCTGTTTAACTAGGTAGTGGAGAATTATTGTGGCGCAATCTAACCAATCTACAGACCTTGCACTTGCCGGTGATGGCATTGAGCAAACAGACGACAATGATCAACAAGAGCAAAAGTCAGGCTATTTAAGTGCTTTGAATGGTGTTGATGTATTGCGCCAAGTAACATTGGTTATTGCATTAGCCATTTGTTTAGCAATCGCAATTTTTATAATTATCTGGGCTCGTCAGCCAGATATGCGCCCATTAGGTAAAATGCAAACTGAAGAACTGATTCAAACCCTAGATTTTTTAGATGCGCAAAAAATTGAATATCAACTTGACGGTAATGTGGTATCAGTTGATGAAAGTGAGTATCAAAACATTAAGTTGTTAATGACTCGCGAAGGACTAGACCAAGGGCCAGATTCGGGCTCTGATATTATTATGCAAGATATGGGTTTTGGCGTTAGCCAGCGTTTAGAGCGTGAACGCTTAAAGCATGGCCGTGAACAACAATTAGCCCGCACTATCGAAGAACTCAATAATATAACTCGCGCTAAAGTATTGTTAGCCATTCCCAAAGAAAATGTATTTGCCCGCAGAGAGAAAAAGCCATCAGCGACCGTTGTTTTAACACTTAAACGCGGCCGCTCACTTAACCGTGAAGAAGTCGACTCTGTTGTTGATATGATTTCCTCAGCAGTGCAAGGTTTAGAGCCTACACGAGTGACGGTTACCGATCAAAATGGTCGATTATTAAATTCAGGTTCGCAAAGCTTATTAGCGGCCCGCTCTCGTAAAGAGTACGACTTAGAGCGTAAACGCGAACAAGAGTATCTTGAAAAAATAGACAGTATTTTAATACCGGTTGTAGGGCTCTCAAACTATACAGCCCAGGTAGATTTGAGTATGGATTTTAGCTCAATTGAAGAAACTCAAAAACGCTATAACCCAGACTTACCAGCTGTTAGAAGTGAAACCACATTCGAAGAAAATAATATTGGTGGTTTAGCAGTTGGGATCCCTGGTGCGCTGACAAATCAGCCTCCGGTTAATTCAGATATTCCTGAATCAGTTACTGAGGGTGGCGCTGGTACTGCTACTTCACCAAGCCGTACCCATAAAGAAGCAACGCGTAATTATGAACTCGATACAACTATTTCACACAAACGTCAGCAAAGTGGTGTAATACGCAGAATAAGTGTATCAGTTGCCGTAGACTATATTCCTAAAGTGGGAGAAAACGGTGAAACAACCATGGCTCCGCGATCAGTAGAGGCATTGTCAAATATTCGTCGCTTATTGCAAGGTGGTGTTGGGTTTGATATGCAACGTGGTGATGCACTTGAAGTTGTTACTGTCCCATTTGTACGTGAAGCAACAGGTTTAGATATTGAAGTGCCATTGTGGGAACAAGATTGGTTCATGAAAATGGTCCGTCTTGTATTAGGTGCCTTGGTGATTATTGTGTTAATAATGGCAGTAGTAAAACCAATGCTGAAACGCCTGATTTACCCAGATGATACTTTAGAAGAATACGACGAAGATGCATTAAACTCAGGCGTAGATATCGGCGATAGTACACTTGATATGCTAAATAAAGATTTTGATTCTGCTTCGGTTGGTTTCTCAAGTGATGGTACACTGCAGTTGCCTGATTTACATGGCGATGAAGATTTACTTAAAGCAATTCGTGCCTTAGTAGCTAATGAGCCAGAGCTCTCATCACAAGTAGTAAAAGCGTGGTTAACAGAAGATGACTGATCAAGAACAAAAAAAACTCCCGCAGGCTTTTGATGTTGATAAGCTAGATGGAGTCGATAAAGCAGCTATATTATTATTGAGTTTAACGGAAGAAGATGCAGCTCAAATACTTAAACACTTAGAACCTAAACAGGTACAAAAAGTGGGTATGGCTATGGCTGGATTAGAAGATCTTTCGCAAGCTAAAATAAGCGCTGTGCATCATTTATTTATAGAACAAATTCAAAGCTTTAGTACAATTGGTTTTCAATCAGAAGACTTTATTAGAAAAGCCCTTACAGCAGCCCTTGGGGAAGATAAAGCAGCGAGCCTTATTGACCAAATTGTTATGGGCTCAGGCGCTAAAGGCCTAGATTCTTTAAAATGGATGGACTCTAAGCAGGTGGCTAGTATTATTCGTAATGAGCACCCTCAGATTCAAACAATTGTATTATCGTATCTAGAGCCAGAGCAATCAGCTGAGATTATTTCTCAATTTCCTGAAAAAGTACGCCTAGATTTGACTATGCGTATTGCAAACCTTGAAGAAGTTCAGCCTGCAGCACTGCAAGAACTAAATGAAATAATGGAAAAACAATTTGCCGGCCAGGCCGGTGCACAAGCAGCTAAAATGGGTGGTTTGAAGGCTGCCGCAGATATTCTAAACTACCTAGATACCAACGTAGAAGGGCAGTTAATGGACTCTATTCGTGAGCATGACGAAGAGATGTCTCAACAAATACAAGACCTTATGTTTGTATTTGAAAACTTAATGGATGTTGATGACCGTGGTATTCAAGCAATCTTGCGCGAAGTACAGCAAGACGTGTTGATGAAAGCAATTAAGGGTACCGATGATGCACTTAAAGATAAAATACTGGGCAATATGTCTAAGCGTGCAGCCGAAATGCTTGCTGATGATTTAGAAGCTATGGCACCGGTACGTATAAGCGAAGTAGAAGCAGCACAAAAAGAGATTTTGTCAACAGCACGTCGCTTGTCTGACTCTGGTGAAATTCAGTTGGGCGGCAGTGGTGGTGAGGAGTTCTTGTAAACCATGAGCAAATTCAAAGGACGCACACTTCGTGCTGACGAAGCTGATGAATTATTAAAAAATTGGGCTATTCCAGATATAGCACCAGATGAAAATAGCTTTGGCAATCGCTCTACAGCTTATGGCACTCCACTTAGTGATCTTTATAAAAAAGAATTAGCCGAAGAAATGCCAGTTGACGAGCCGCAAGAACCAGAATTGCCTGCACTTACCATGGCGGAACTTGAACGTATTAGGCAAGATGCTTACGAGGAAGGTCTTAAACAAGGTCATGAGCAAGGCTACATAGACGGTTTTGAAAAAGGCGTGGGTGAAGGTAAAGAAGCAGGCTACAAAGAAGGATTAGATCAAGGTAAAGCGCAAGGCCATGATGATGTAAAGCCATTAATTGAAGAGCAGTTAACAAGTTTAAAAAGTATTTTAGAAGGGTTAACTGTGCCACTAAATAAAGTGGACGAACAAGCTGAAAAGCAATTAGTACAACTTGCTAGCATGCTAGCGGAAGCTGTTATTTATCAAGAAGTAAAAACATCGCCTGATGTAATTTTACACACTTTAAAGCAAAGTATTGATTCGCTTAATGCTGAACAAGAAAAAGTACGAATTCATTTAAATCCAGAAGATTTAGAGCTCATAAAAGAGAGCTACGGCGAACAAACCATTATTGATAATAACTGGCAGTTGATGGCAGAGCCCACTCTTGAGCGCGGTGGCTGCGAAGTTAAAACAACGCAGTCGTCACTCGATATGACTCTTAAAACACGTGTCAAAGAAACGTTGGATAGTTTTTTGCATAATAGTGGTATCTAACTATTTTATTGGCGTGTTATGTCTACTCAACGTGCATCATTAAGCGAACGCTTATCTCAATATGAACAACATATTAAAACCCCAGCACCCGCTGTAGCTGGTATTTTAACCCGTGTTGTTGGCCTTACTCTTGAGGCTAGAGGCCTACGTGCGCCTGTTGGGAGTCAATGTAAAATAGAAACCATGAACGGCTTTGTAGACGCCGAAATAGTCGGTTTTAACGATCAAACTTTATACTTAATGCCTAACGATCATATCTCTGGTGTATTACCTGGTGCACGTGTTATTCCTCAGGTTAATAATTTAGGTTTACCTGTAGGTATGAGTTTATTAGGGCGTGTGGTTGATGGCTTAGGTCGGCCACTAGATGGCCTTGGTAAAATTAATGCTGAGCATCATTTAAAATTTGCACAAAATACGATAAACCCGCTTTCAAGAAGACCAATCACTAAGCCTATGGATGTAGGTGTGCGCGCTATTAATTCTGTAATCACAGTAGGGCAAGGCCAGCGTATGGGCTTGTTTGCAGGCTCTGGTGTGGGTAAATCTGTATTACTAGGTATGATGACCCGTGGTAGCGAAGCTGATGTCATTGTTGTCGGCTTGGTGGGGGAGCGTGGCAGGGAAGTAAAAGAATTTATTGAAGAAATACTCGGTGTAGAAGGGCGCAAACGCTCAGTTGTTGTCGCAGCGCCCGCTGATTCATCCCCGCTTATGCGTTTAAAAGGTTGTGAGAGCGCAGTTACCATTGCTGAGTACTTTAGAGATCAAGGTTTAAACGTATTATTGTTACTCGACTCGGTAACGCGTTACGCAATGGCACAACGTGAAATTGCACTTGCTGTAGGCGAGCCGCCGGCTACAAAGGGTTATCCGCCTTCGGTGTTTGCTAAGTTACCTGCGCTGGTGGAGCGTGCTGGTAATGGCGGTGAAGGGCAAGGTTCAATTACTGCCTTTTTTACGGTATTGAGTGAAGGCGATGATATGCAAGACCCTATTGCCGATGCAGCGCGAGCTATTTTAGATGGACATATTGTACTGTCGCGTGATTTAGCCGATAGCGGACATTATCCTGCAATAGATATCGAAAAGTCGATTTCGCGCGTTATGCCTCAAGTTGTTTCTGAGCCACATATGCAGCAAGCCCGAGTGCTAAAGCAAGTGTACTCAATGTATCAACAAAACAAAGATATGATCACTTTAGGTGCTTATCAAAAGGGTACGGATCAAATGCTTGACCAAGCCATAAACATGATGCCAAGAGTAAATGCATTTTTACAACAAGGTATGCGAGATGTCATTAGTTACGATGATGGCCTGCAAGGCCTTGCCCAATTGCTAGGACAGGCATAATGGCTAAAAATAAACTCGATTTATTGCTTAAAATTGAAAATGATAAAGAAGAAAACTTGCGTATGAATTACTTACAAGCAAATCAAAACTTGCAAGCTAATCAACAAAAGTTACAGGGCCTAAATGACTTTAGACTTGAATATTCTCAGCAATTACACCTCAAAGGTAAGTCGGGTTTATCCAGTGCAGGGTTTGGGCAATACCATACTTTTATAGCTAAAATTGAAGAAGCGATTCGCCAACAAGCAAGTACCGTAAATACCGCAAAACAGGTTGTTACGCAACGTAAGGCGTTATGGCTCAAGCAGCAAATTAAAGCTAAAGCAGTCGCTAAGTTAATCGAAAACCAAAAGCTCAAAGCAAATGCATTAATGGCTAAAAATGAGCAGAAAATGTTGGATGAGTTTTCTGCTAACCAATTTTTTCAGCGCCGTAAAGTTTTATAATTCAGGCACGTTAATTGCTGTGTTACTTTGTGGAATTTAACTTTTTGGCGATATGCGGTGGCACATTGCCGTATTGGTATTAGGTGATTTATGGCGATAAATAACATTTCTATTTTAGCTTCTTCAGAAAAAGATGCATTATTAGCTTTTAAAGACAACAGCTTAGAAAATAATGAAGAAGACTTAGGTGCGAATTTTTTAAGTCAACTAAACGCAGCGCACAGCTTTATTGAACCTCTGCAAAAAGGCAACAAAAGTCCCGATGCCGAAAATTCGATTGCCAGTCTCAATAATGGTGAGTCTAGTGAGGATACAGAGACACCTAAAACCTTGGATGGAAACCCAATAGGTGAAGTCATAGCCGTCTCTGGTGATAGTATGCTGGCTCAAATAAGTTCGGCACAGGCCATTAATACCTCTGTTTCAAAACCAACAGAAAAGGTTGACGGACCAGCTGGCGAGACTAATGGAGTAACTGGCGAAGTTGATTCTAAGAAGGCATTAACTACAGATAGTTCTAAAGCTGATATTGCTATTGAGAAGCCCATAAGTAAACTTGTTTCTGAGAGCAAAAATATTCCCAATATTGACTCACCTAGCATTGATTCATCAGTTGCTGCATCCACAACAGCAATTACACAAATAACCGAAAGAGATAAAAGTACTGCTGTAGATACATTAATCACTAAAGATACTGATTTAATTAAAGCAGATAAAATACTTGCCAGTTTAACGCCAGAGCAAAGGTTACAGCTAAGTGTGCAAACTCAAGCATTAGATAAGCCTAGTAACGTTAATAACGTAGCAGCTTTAAAGCAGCTGCTCGCACAGTTTATTACTGATAATGAAGAAGCGCAGAGTAGCGTAACTAAGCAGTCTTTCAGTTCTGAGATTGATACGCTTAATACGACTGAAAAACAAAGCTTATTAACGCAATTAAATGATTATATTAAAGCTGAGCAGCCTAAAGGCGAGAGGTTGGAAGCACTCAAGCAAACAGTTACTGAGTTGAAAGCTTCAATTGAAATAGGTTTGGCTGATACAGCGAAATCAGACTCAAAAATATTTGTAGCGCCAGTTACTCAGAGCGTTGTAAATGACTCGCAAAAAGTCAGCTCAAAAATATCGATAAGTGAAAATGCTGAACCAAGTAAGGTTGCTACCGCTTCTATAAAAGATGAAAGCGCAGTAAAGTTATCTGAGCAAATGCAAAAAGATGGATTGAAAAATATAAGCGCAGAGCAAGCACCGGCTCGTGTAGCGCAAGTATTTACGCAAATTACAGCTGCTTTCAATATTCAGCAAACGAGTAAATTAAGGCAAGACGACTCATTAGGCTTCGATCAGAGCTTACTTGATACTCAAATAATACAAACTCAACAACTACAAAATACATCGCAAGTAAAGCAGGTAGGTATTGACCCTGGTGTTATGCAGGCAATTAATATAGTTAAAAGTGATGCGGCTAAGTTACTGCAAGAACGTGTTAGCTCTATGTTGAGTATTAGTAACAAAGAAGCTGAAATTCGTCTTGATCCACCAGAGATGGGTAGCATGCAAATTCGTATCAGAAGCGATGCAGAACAAGCACATATAAACTTTGTAGTACAAAATCAACAAGCTAAAGAAGCACTTGAACAATCTATGCCACGCTTGCGTGAAATGTTAGCGCAGCAAGGGTTAGAGCTTGGTGAAAGTACAATTTCGTATGGGCAATCGGGTGGTGAGTCGTCTGAGCAAGGCGAGAATAGAACTCAAGGTAACTTGGTTAATAAAGAAGCAATTAATGATAGCGTTCAGGAGCTGACTGCTAATACTGCGCAAAGTTCTCGAAAACAAACTTCATCATCAATAGATTACTATGCCTAAGTACTGCTATTATAATAACTAAAACAAGCAAGTACCTTTGCGATTAAAGGAATCATGATGGCCGAAGACAAAAGTTTAAAAATAGAAGAAACCGATAAAAGTAAAAAGAAACTAATAATGATCATAGCGGCAGTACTGCTTATTATTGTTGTTATTGCTGGTTATTTCTATATATCGGGCTCGGGTGCGTCGGTTGATAACTTAGATAAAGAAACTGCAGATACATCTTTAGGAGAGTCAGGTTCATTAGCTAAAATAGGGAATGCTTTATATGTTGCTATGCCACGACCGTTCATATTTAATGTACCGGGTTCGAGTCGCGATAGAATTGTACAAATTAAAGTACAGCTGTTAGTACGTGATAGTATAAATGAAGAAATAACCAAAAAGCATATTCCACTTATTGAAGGCACATTATTAAGCGTTTTTTCTACTACAACAGCAGATGAGTTAGGTACGAGTGCAGGCAAAGAGACACTGCGTTTTTCTGCCCTTGAGAGAGTGCAAGCCGCTTTAATGAATGTTGAAGGCAGTAAAGTAATTGAGCGGGTATTATTTACCGGCTTTGTGATGCAATAAGGGGCTAGTGTGAGCGATTTATTATCCCAAGACGAAATTGATGCATTATTACATGGTATTGATGACGTTGATGAGGAGGATATAAACGAAGGTGAGGACAGCGGAGATACGTTTCAGTATGATTTTTCTTCGCAAGATCGCATCGTGCGCGGTCGCATGCCGACACTGGAAATTGTTAATGAGCGTTTTGCTCGCCATATGCGAATTAGCTTATTTAATATGATGCGCCGCACTGCAGAAGTGTCAATTAACGGCGTACAAATGATTAAGTTCGGCGAGTATGTCCATACTCTTTTTGTCCCAACCAGCTTAAATATGGTTCGTTTTAGGCCATTAAAAGGGACGGGTCTTATCACCATGGAAGCACGGCTTGTGTTTATTTTGGTAGATAACTTTTTTGGTGGTGACGGACGTTATCATGCAAAAATAGAAGGTCGAGAATTTACACCCACAGAGCGTCGAATTGTGCAAATGCTTCTTAAGATAATCTTTGAAGATTATAAAGAAGCATGGGCTCCCGTCATGGATGTATCATTTGAATATCTCGATTCTGAAGTGAATCCTGCCATGGCTAATATTGTAAGTCCAACAGAAGTCGTTGTTGTTAGCTCTTTTCATATTGAACTTGATGGTGGCGGTGGTGATTTTCACATTGCTTTACCTTATTCTATGCTTGAGCCAATTCGGGAGCTGTTAGATGCAGGTGTTCAGTCTGACACTGAAGATACTGACTTCCGATGGAGTAAAGCGCTTCGCGACGAAATCATGGATGTAGAGGTTGATATGTCGACTCAATTGCTTGAAGTTGATTTAACCCTAAGACAAATTATGGAACTCAAAGCGGGTGATATCATTCCGGTTGAAATGCCTGAACATATAACCGTATTTGTTGAAGAATTACCTACATTTAGAGCTAAAATGGGTCGTTCACGCGACAATGTTGCGCTTCAAATTAGTGAAAAAATTAAACGACCTGATTCAGTTAAATCTGAGCTGCATGTATTTACCAAAGGCGGCAAGAAGATTGACTCAGATGCAGAATTAGCAGAGCTAGAAGATGATTTACATCTCTCTAACGGTGTAGACTTAGACTGGTAATTGATTAAAAGGCGAAAAGTATGAGTGATGACCAAGATACTATGGATGAGTGGGCTGCAGCATTAGCTGAGGCAGAAACTCCGGAAGAGGGGAGCGAAGCACAGGTTGCAGAGCTTGATGAGTTAAGTGATGAACGACATGAAATGAGTGGCGATGAAAAGCGTAAATTAGATACGATTTTAGATATCCCAGTAACTATTTCAATGGAAGTAGGGCGTTCTAAAATTAATATACGTAATTTACTGCAACTTAATCAAGGTTCAGTCGTTGAGCTTGATAGAGTTGCAGGTGAACCACTCGACGTACTTGTCAACGGTACGTTGATTGCTCATGGTGAAGTAGTAGTGGTTAATGATAAATTTGGGATCAGGTTAACGGACGTTGTTAGTCAAGTTGAACGGATTAAGAAGTTACGATGAGTAGTTTAAGTGTATTAGCAAATTCAGTTTTTCCAGTAGCAGAATCAGCAGCTCCATCAGGTGATATAATCTCTATGGTGCTTTCATTAGCTGTTGTACTGGTACTCATACTTGTATTGGCTTATTTTGTAAAAAAATTAAACCCAAATTTAGTTAATAGCGATGAGTTTAAGGTTGTTCGTAGCCTACCTTTAGGTTCTCGGGAGCGTTTATTGGTTATTGAAATAGATAACGCCCAGCACTTATTAGGAGTAACACCGCACAGTATTAATTATTTACATAAATTAGAGACACCTTTAACTGAAAAAGAGTTACCAGAGCTAGCTAAGCGTTTTGGGAAACTTTTAAACCCGCAATCAAACCAAAATAAAAAGAATTAAACCTATGACAAAGTGGCTACTTATTATTTTTGCCATGGTGTTTGTGCCAAGCGTAAGTGCAGAAGGAATTGATGCGCTAACAATTACAACAAATACAGACGGCACACAGGATTATTCAGTAACGTTACAAGTTCTCGCTATTATGACAGCACTGAGCTTTATACCTGCTGCTATAATAATGATGACTTCTTTTACACGAATCATTGTAGTCCTTGCTATTTTGCGCCAAGCAATTGGCTTACAGCAAACACCGTCGAATCAAGTGTTGCTAGGTATGTCACTTTTTTTAAGTATTTTTATAATGGCGCCTATTTACGAGCAAATTAATGAGCGGGCTATAGAACCTTATTTAAATGAACAAGTTACTTCTATACAAGCTTTAGAACTCGCCAAAGAGCCGATGAAAGCATTTATGCTTTCCCAAGTTCGCCTTAAAGATTTAGAAACATTTGCTAAAATTGCTGGTTACGATCAGCTCGACTCGCCAAAAGACACGCCATTAATAGTATTGATCCCTGCATTTGTAACTAGCGAATTGCAAACCGCGTTCATAATTGGCTTTATGTTTTTTATCCCATTCTTAATCGTTGATTTAGTTGTCGCCTCGGTGCTGATGGCGATGGGTATGATGATGCTTTCTCCAATGATAGTGTCTTTGCCATTTAAAATTATGCTATTTGTTCTTGTAGACGGTTGGAGCTTGGTGATGGGTACCTTAGCAAAAAGCTTTGGTTTGGGGACTTAATATGCTTAGCATCAATGTGAATCAACAATAAGGGGACAACATGGAACCTGAAATATTTGTTGATATTCTAAGTGGCGCTTTATTTTTAGTCATCAAGTTAGTGTCTGCAATTGTAATACCTGGTTTAATTATTGGTTTAGTGGTTGCTGTATTTCAGGCTGCAACGTCTATTAATGAACAAACACTAAGTTTCTTGCCTCGTCTATTAATTACCATTAGCGCGCTCATTGTTGGTGGGCATTGGCTTACCCAAGAATTAATGGACTTCTTTACTGGACTCGTATTACTTATACCAGAAATTGCAGGTTAAATGTGGAGTATCCATTTTCAGTAATCATTCAATGGTTGAGCGACTTTTTGCTGCCCTTAGTACGGATAAGCTCAATGATTATGATTATGGCTGGCTTGGGCGCTAAAAATGTTCCAGCAAGAATAAAAATGGGCTTGTCGGTTGTTGTAACTTTTGTTGTTGTGCCTGTTTTACCACCTGCTACATTTACTAATTTGTTTTCGTTTGAGATGATTTTAGTGGTTATCCAACAAATACTAATTGGTACTGCCATTGGTTTTGCATCGCTACTTTTATTAAATACTTTCGTTTTAGCGGGACAAATATTAGCTATGCAAACCGGTTTAGGTTTTGCTTCTGTTATTGACCCCTCCAATGGAGCAAGCGTCCCAGCAGTTGGTCAGTTTTTCCTTATTTTAGCGACGTTGCTATTTTTTGTGTTCAATGGTCATTTGATGATGATTCAAATGGTAGTGCATAGTTTTGATGTATTACCCATTGATGGCAATTGGTGGGCTGTCGACCATTATTGGGATATAGTGACATGGGGCGGCTGGATGTTTACTACTGCACTAGTACTATCACTGGCCCCGCTTACGGCCATGCTCGTTATTAATATGTCGTTTGGTATTATGACGCGTGCAGCTCCTCAATTAAATATTTTCTCTATCGGTTTTCCATTTACCTTGGTAGCTGGGCTCATTATTATTTGGGCGACGCTAGGTAACTTTGTTACTCAGTTTGAGTTTCAATGGTTAAAAATGGTCGAGCTAATGTGTACTCTAGTTGGTTGTTCACCTTAGGAGAAAGGTATGTCTGAAGACTCAGGACAAGAAAAAACAGAAGAACCCACATCCAAAAAGCTTGATGAATCTAAAAAGAAAGGCCAAATTGCGCGTTCAAAAGAGCTTGGTACCATGTTTGTACTTATTTTTTCGGCCATATCGCTTTTAATGTATGGACCCGAAATTGGCAAAGGGTTGTACAACGTAATGGGCCGTACCCTTAGCTTAAATCGTAACGAAGCCTATGATACGACTAAAATGTTTGCTGTATGGGGAGAAGTTGCAGACGCTTTAATATTTCCTATGGCCATGTTCGTATTAATTATTGTTTTGGCTGCATTTATCGGTAATACCTTGCTAGGTGGTTTTAACTTTAGCTGGGAAGCCGCCGCCCCTAAAGCAAGTAAAATGTCGCCAATGAAAGGCTTTAAGCGCATGTTTGGCCCGCAAGCTGCTGTTGAGCTTATAAAGTCACTATTAAAGTTTGGCTTAGTTGCAAGTTTCGCTATATTTCTAATTAATACCTTTTTCGATGAAATACTGCACTTAAGTTTAGAAAGTGCACCGGGTAATATTATTCATGCATTAGAAATTTTAGCTTGGATGTTCTTAGGCCTTTCGTGCACTTTAATTATTATTGCGGCAATTGATGCTCCATTTCAAAGTTATAATCATAACAAACAACTTAAAATGACAATGCAAGAGGTTAAAGATGAGTATAAAAACTCTGAAGGTGATCCACAAATAAAAGCGCGTATTAGGCAAACACAACGGCAAATGTCGCAAAACCGCATGATGCAAGACGTCCCAGATGCAGATGTTATTGTTACCAATCCAACTCATTACTCAGTGGCATTAAAATACGATACAGAGCGCGCAGGAGCGCCTATTGTAATTGCGAAAGGTATTGATGAAATGGCGATGCAAATTCGTAAAGTAGCAATAGGGAATGAAGTACCTATTTTAGAATCCCCCATGTTGACCCGAGCACTTTACCATACCGCTGAAGTTGGCGAACAAATACCGGATCAGTTATTCACTGCTGTAGCGCAAGTCTTAGCCTATGTATTTCAGCTTAAGCGCTTTAATAAAGGGCGCGGAAAACGGCCAACGAAGCTTAATAACAAGCTACCCATCCCAGATGCCTATAAATATTAAAACCGTTAACATAGTAACTTGGAATAGTTATTGCTAATTCAATACAGTGTCAATTTTTTGAAATTGTAGAATTATGAGTTTTAAAGCAGTATTACAACAACTTAACAGAGATAAAAAAGACTATGCCAAAGGGGTAGGTACTCCTTTGCTGGTGCTTGCTGCCTTAGGAATGGTGATTTTACCGTTACCGCCATTTTTACTCGATATTCTTTTCTCGTTTAATATTGCCCTCGCATTAGTGGTTTTACTCGTGACTGTTTACACGATGAAGCCGGTTGAGTTTGGTATATTCCCCTCTGTATTACTAATCGCTACGATTATGCGCTTAGCGCTCAATGTTGCCAGTACTCGAGTTGTATTACTTGAAGGTCATAATGGTGGTGATTCTGCTGGTAAAGTAATTGAAGCGTTTGGCTCAGTTGTTATTGGTGGTAACTACGCTGTTGGTTTGGTTGTATTTTTAATTCTGATCATTATTAACTTTGTAGTAATTACTAAAGGTGCTGGGCGTATATCTGAGGTATCTGCACGTTTCACCCTTGATGCAATGCCGGGTAAACAAATGGCAATTGACGCCGATTTAAATGCTGGTTTTATAAGTGCTGAGCAAGCGCGTGACCGCCGCGAGGAAGTAACCCGAGAAGCCGACTTTTATGGCTCAATGGATGGTGCGAGTAAATTTGTTAAAGGCGATGCCATTGCAGGTATTGTTATATTGATCATCAATATTGTTGGTGGTTTGTTTGTAGGTATGATTCAGCATAATTTGAGCTTTGGTGATGCTATGGAAGTATATACATTACTTACCATTGGTGATGGCTTAGTTGCTCAGCTCCCTTCTTTATTGCTTTCAATTGGTACAGCGATTGTTGTAACACGCCAAAATGAATCGCTCAATATGGGGGATCAATTCAAGAAACAACTTGGTAACGAAAAATCGCTCTTTATTGCTTCAGGTATTTTGATCATCATGGGGTTAGTGCCTGGCATGCCGCATTTTGCTTTTTTAAGTTTAGGTGCGTTACTAGGCTATTTAGCTTACTACACACAGCAAAGTAAATTAAAAGCCGCCGCTGCAGAGGCTGAGGAAGCAGCTAATGGTGGAAGCGCTGCAACGGGTGTTGCAAATAAACAAGAACAAAAAGAACTTGGTTGGGATGACGTTCAACAGGTTGATGTAATTGGATTAGAGGTAGGTTACAGATTAATTCCTTTAGTTGACCAATCACAGGGTGGTGAGTTACTTAATCGTATTAAAGGTGTACGTAAAAAGCTTTCTCAAGAACTTGGCTTTTTGGTGCCACCTGTACATATTCGCGATAATTTAGAGCTTGACCCTAATGCATACAGAATAACACTAATGGGTGTTTCAACGGGTGAGAGCGAGCTTAAACATGGCGACGAGCTAGCTATTAACCCAGGGCAAGTATTTGGTCCAATTAAAGGCGTTGACACTAAAGACCCTGCTTTTGGTCTTGATGCAGTATGGATTAAGCCAGATCAAAAAGATGAAGCGCAATCACTCGGTTATACCGTTGTCGATTCTGCCACGGTAGTTGCAACCCATATTAGCCAGTTATTAACCAACAGTGCAGCGTTATTACTTGGCCATGAAGAAGTTCAAAACTTGCTTGATATGCTTGCTAAAAGCCATCCTCGTTTAGTGGAAGGACTAGTACCCGATGTATTGCCATTAACTGTAATTGTAAAAGTACTGCAAAATTTATTGAATGAAGGGGTGGCTATTCGCGACATGCGCTCAATTGTTCAAACCCTTGTTGAATATGGTCCGCGTAGCCAAGACCCTGATGTATTAACGGCTGCGGTGCGTATTTCCCTGCGTAGATTAATTGTTCAAGATGCAGTGGGTATGTCATCAGAAATCCCTGTCATAACCTTGGCGCCTGAGTTGGAACAGATGTTGCATCAGTCATTACAAAATGCAGGTGATGAAGGTGCCGGTATTGAGCCAGGACTTGCAGAGCGGCTTCAAGTGTCATTGACACAAGCGCATCAAAATCAAGAAATGGCCGGTGAACCTTCTATATTACTAACGTCAGGAATGTTACGCACTGTATTATCTCGTTTTGTTAAGTACACCATTCCAGGATTGAGAGTGATGTCTTATCAAGAGGTACCAGATGAAAGACAGATCAAGATTGTTAGCTCTGTAGGCCAACAATAAGATTTTAACAGGGGTTAAACCATGAAGATTAAACGTTTTTTTGCTAAAGATATGCGCACAGCACTTAAAGAAGTTAAAGATGAGTTAGGTGTTGATGCGGTTATTATGTCAAATAAGAAGCTGGCTAACGGTGTAGAAATTGTAGCGGCAGTTGATTATGACAAAGCAGCCCCTAAAGTAGCAGCGCAACCACAACGTACTGCTGAGCCTCGTGCTCAAGCGTCACAGCAAAGTATGCATAATTTTATAAAGCCAGAGCCTCAGCGTGCCAAACCTGAGCCTCAAGCAAAAGTGGCTGACAGCTTACAAGCATTATTAGAGCGTCAATCACCGCGTCCACGTTCTCCTGAACTAGCATCTATGTTTTCACAATCGGGTATTGATACTACTGATAACTATCAAGAACCTGCTGCGCAGCCGCGTACTAAAAATATGTTTGCACGTGATGATGAAGCTCAGGCACGTCCACAAACTCAAGCAGATAGCTTAGGCTTTGATGATTTAGACCGTGACTTTGATGATTTAGATAGCCCGGTAACTGCTCGCCCACAAAATAAAAATAATGAAAGCGAAGAAATGACAAATATGCGTGAAGAAATGAACGCAATTCGTCAATTATTAGAACATCAAGTATCGGGTTTAATGCAGCAAGACATGGCACGTCGCGACCCAACTCGTGCTTGTATGGTTGACCGTTTGGTCGGCATGGGTATTGATAAAGAAGTCGCGCAACAAATGGCATGTTTCGTACCTGATGACGTATCTCGTCAACAAGGTTGGAAAGCATTGCTAACAATGGTTGAAGATCAAATGCAAACAACCAATAACGAAATACTTCGCCAAGGTGGTGTATATGCGTTAGTGGGTCCAACAGGTGTGGGCAAAACCACGACAGTTGCTAAGCTTGCAGCGTTAGGTGCACAAAAGTATGGTGCTGATAAAGTGGCTCTAATAACCACGGATACGTACAGGATTGGTGCTTATGAGCAGCTTGCAACTTACGGCCGTATTATTGGTTGTGGTGTAAAACAAGTTAAAGATGCTAATGAACTAGCTGAAGTTTTATATCATCTGCGTAATAAACGACTAGTATTAATTGATACCGCAGGTATGAGTCAACGAGATTTGCGCTTAACCGAGCAGTTAAACACGTTAATGCGTAACCAACGTGTAGATATTCGCAACTACCTAGTACTTAGTGCCACAGCACAAATTAATGTACTACAAGAAACTGTACGCCACTTTAAAAAAGTACAGTTAAGTGGCTGTATTTTCACTAAGTTAGATGAGTCATTAAGTTTAGGTGAAATTATTAGTATTGCGATTCAAAATCGTCTTCCAATAGGGTATCTTACTAATGGTCAACGAGTACCAGAAGATATTCGTGTTGCAAATGCTGAGAAACTAGTGAAAAAGGCTGAACAATTGTATTTAAAAAGAATAAAAGCACAAGATTCAAGGCATCAATCAGTGGCGTCAAGTTCAGTAGGGATGTATGATTAACACAGTATTAGATCAAGCAAGCGGCCTGCGAAAAATGAGTCAGAACAATAACAATGGCGTAAAAGTTATTGCTGTTACCGGTGGTAAAGGCGGAGTAGGGAAAACAAATGTTTCTCTAAATACTGCTATAGCATTAGGGCAGCAAGGTAATAGAGTGTTAGTACTGGATGCCGACTTAGGTTTAGCAAACTGTGATGTTATGCTTGGTTTGCGTGTTGAGCGCAATTTATCACACGTTTTGTCTGGTGAATGCGAGCTTGACGAAATTTTAGTTGAAGGCCCAGCAGGTATTAAAATTGTACCTGCTACCTCAGGTTCGCAAAGTATGGTTGAACTATCGCCACCTGAGCATGCAGGGCTAATTCGTGCATTTAGCGAATTGAATACCGAATTTGATATTTTGATAGTAGATACAGCCGCTGGTATTTCAGACATGGTGCTGAGCTTTTCGCGCGCAGCACAAGATGTAATGGTTGTAGTGTGCGATGAACCAACATCAATCACAGATGCTTATGCACTTATTAAAGTATTAAGCCGTGAACATGGTGTTTATAAGTTCAAAATTGTTGCCAATATGGTCCGTAGTATGCGTGAAGGCACTGAATTGTTTGCAAAGCTATCTAAAGTAACCGATCGCTTTTTAGATGTGTCGATGGAACTAGTAGCAACGGTTCCTTATGACGAAAATATGCGCAAAGCAACGCGTCGTCAAAAAGTGATTGTAGAACTTTTTCCAAATTCGCCAGCCGCTCTTGCTTTTAAAGCGTTGGCAACCAAAGCAGTTAAATGGCCAATACCAAACCAACCATCTGGTCATTTAGAGTTTTTCATTGAGAAGCTAGTAAACGGCTAATTATGACAACATTGGTGAATAGAGCTATGGGATATCAATCAACACAAAATTTAAATGTGATTGTTGAGAAGCATGCATCACTTGTCAAAAAGGTGGCGTGTCATCTAATTGCTCGATTACCCCCTAGCGTTCAACTTGATGATTTAATTCAATCAGGAATGATAGGTTTAATAGAAGCTTCAAAAAACTTTGATGCAACAAAAGGCGCAAGCTTTGAAACTTTTGCTGGTATTCGTATTCGCGGAGCTATGCTTGATGAAATGCGCCGTGGTGATTGGGCTCCTCGTTCAGTACATCGCAAAAGCCGGCAAGTTGCAGAGGCAATTACTGAGCTTGAAAGTAGTCTCAATCGTGAACCAACGAATACAGAAGTTGCTGAAAAACTTGAAATTTCGCTTAATGAATACCATCATATTTTAAGTGATGTAAATTCTAGTAAAGTATTAGGTATTGAAGACCTTGGGATAGATGAGGATGTTATTACTCCCATTGACCAGGATTTTGCACTAGATAGACCTTTTAATAATGTAAAAAAAGATCGGTTTAATGCATCTTTACTAAGTGCAATTAAGTCACTACCGGAGCGTGATGCAATGGTGCTCTCTTTGTACTACAACGATGAAATGAATTTAAAAGAAATAGGACATATACTCGATGTAAGTGAATCGCGTGTAAGTCAGATACATGGTCAGGCGATGATTAAGCTCAAGGCTAAAATCAATGACTGGATAAATTAGTAGTAAGTAAACACAGGTTAAGACCTCACTGGAGGATGTTTTGGATAAAAACATGAAAATTCTTGTAGTTGATGATTTTTCAACAATGAGAAGAATTATAAAAAATTTGTTACGTGATTTAGGTTTCACTAACGTTCAAGAAGCTGATGATGGTTCTACAGCTTTGCCTATGCTACAAAATCAGGTATTCGATTTTGTGGTTACTGATTGGAATATGCCAGGAATGCAAGGCATTGATCTTCTAAGAGCAATTCGTGCGGATGATAAGTTAAAACACATTCCCGTATTGATGGTAACAGCAGAAGCTAAAAAAGAACAAATAATAGCAGCAGCGCAAGCTGGTGTTAATGGTTATATTGTTAAGCCATTTACGGCTGGAACATTAAAAACTAAATTAGAAAAAGTATTTGAACGTTTAGGCTAAATGATAAGGGAGAGGCTTATGCCAGCACCTGCTGCGCCTCAAATAACGTTAGAACAAGCTCGTCAACTCGTTGTTTTTTTAGAGAATAATGAACAAGATAAAGCCAATCAGTTAATTTTAGAGAGCGCTTCCAAAGAGCACTCCGAATTATTTGCTGAAGTTGGGAAATTGACTCGTCAATTGCATGACTCACTAAAAGGATTTGAGCTTGATACTCGTTTGGCTAATTTAACTACAGATGCCATTCCAGATGCTAAAAAGCGACTTAATTATGTTATAGAAATGACAGAAAATGCCGCTAATAAAACAATGGATGCAGTGGAAGCGAGCCTTCCTATAGCCCAACAATTAGCAGATGAAATATCCCATATCAAACCGACATGGGATCGTTTAATGAGCCGCGAAATTCAGTTGGGTGAGTTTAAATCGTTGTGCCATAGTATTGATAAATTTATGAATAACTCTCATCATAAAACGGATGAGCTTCAGAGCTTAATGACTAATGTATTAATGGCTCAAGACTATCAAGATTTAACGGGGCAAGTTATCCGTCGGGTTATTGATCTTGTTAGAGAAGTAGAAGAAAGCTTACTTCATCTTTTAACAGCATTTGCTGCTCAAGATGACAGCCCAGTAGAGATAACAGAGCAACAAAAAATAGAAGAACCAGTTGTTACACAAACTTTAGCAGGTCCAGAAGGCCCTATTATTGATAAAGAGTCGCGTAATGATGTTGTATCTGATCAAGATGAAGTCGATGATCTTTTATCAAGTTTGGGCTTCTAAGAGGAGAGTTACTGCATGTTTGAAGTCGATGAAGATATTTTACAAGACTTTCTCGTAGAGGCAGGAGAAATCCTAGAGCTTTTATCTGAACAGTTGGTTGAACTGGAAAATAATCCAGAAGATACAGAGTTACTAAACGCTATATTTAGAGGCTTTCACACTGTAAAAGGTGGGGCAGGCTTTTTAGCTATGACAGAACTTGTTGATGCTTGTCATGGTGCTGAAAACGTATTTGATTTATTACGTCAAGGCGTGCGGACGGTCAATTCAGAGTTAATGGATGTTATTTTACAAGCGCTCGACACCATTAATGAAATGTTCGCGACTATCCAAAATAGGGATAAGCCAGAACCTGCAGATCCTGAATTACTTCATACCCTTCACATTTTAGGTCTACCTCCAACAGAAGATGAGCTTAACGGTGTATCTTCGAACAATGAAGTTGAACAACCTCAAAACGAAGTAGTTGATACGCCCATAGTTGATGACGAAGATCCGTTTGCATTTGATGAACTATTTAGCGGAACGCCTTCGGTTAGCGATGCTGAAATTGATGAAATAACTGAAGACGAATTTGAAAACTTACTGGATGAACTACACGGTAAAGGACAAGGTCCTGTAATTGAGAAGCCAGTAGCAAGCAGTAATGACTTTAATGGTGACATTACGGATGATGAATTTGACAGCTTATTAGATGAGTTACATGGAGTCGGCAGTTTTGGTGATGTTGCTAGTAAAGCACCTATAGAACCAGCAAAACCAGACTCAAGCCCGGTTAATTCATCAGATGATGAAATTAGTGATGACGAGTTTGAAGCACTCCTTGATGAACTTCATGGTAAAGGCACTGCACCTAAATCAATAGAAAGCACGCCAGCTGTGAATCAGCCCAATATTCCTGCAACACCAGTTGCTAAAGCTAGTGAGCCTGTAAAAAAACCAGAGTCTGCGAAAGCACCTGTTTCTAAACCGGTAGAAAAGCCTGTTGTGAAAGCAGCACCCGCAGCGGCAAAAAAATCAGCGCCGCCAGCAGCAGAAACTACCGTTCGTGTAGATACAAAACGACTTGACCAAATTATGAATATGGTTGGTGAGTTAGTCCTTGTGCGAAACCGCTTGGTTAGTTTAGCGACTAACTCAGACAGTGAAGCGATGGGTAAAGCAATCTCTAACTTAGATGTAGTGACTGCGGATATTCAAGGCGCAGTTATGCAAACGCGAATGCAACCAATTAAGAAGGTATTTGGTCGTTTCCCTCGCGTGGTACGTGATTTAGCGCGCAGCTTAAACAAAGATATTGACTTAAAGCTTGTAGGTGAAGAAACTGATTTAGATAAAAATTTGGTGGAAGCACTTGCTGATCCACTTGTGCATTTAGTTCGAAATTCTGTTGACCATGGTATTGAAATGCCCGCTGTTCGTGAGGCCGCAGGTAAGCCTAGAACAGGTAATGTTACTCTATCAGCGTCCCAAGAAGGCGATCATATTTTGCTAACCATTAAAGATGATGGCGCTGGTATGGATGCTGAAAAGCTGAAAAAAATAGCAATTAGTAAAGGCGTGCTCGATCACGACCAAGCAAGTCGACTTTCTGACAGCGAAGCGTATAACTTGATTTTTGCACCCGGCTTTTCTACAAAAGAAGAGATATCTGATATTTCAGGTCGTGGTGTAGGAATGGACGTGGTGAAAACTAAAATCACCCAACTGAACGGTTCAGTAAGTATTCAATCTGAGTTAGGCGTAGGTACTATTTTAGAAATAAAAGTACCACTTACCTTGGCTATATTACCTACCTTAATGGTGATTGTTGGCGCACAAACATTTGCGTTACCACTTGCAGGGGTTAGTGAAATATTCAACTTAGATTTAACTAAGACAAATGTGGTTGATGGGCAATTAACAATTATTGTGCGCAAAAAGGCAATACCGTTATTTTACCTTGAGCACTGGTTAGTAAAAGGCTCAGATCGTTCGCAGCGAAAGTCAAAAGGCCACGTAGTTATTGTTCAAATTGGTACACAGCAAGTTGGTTTTGTTGTTGACTCATTAATTGGTCAAGAAGAAGTAGTTATTAAACCTCTCGATGCGTTATTACAAGGTACGCCAGGTATGGCAGGCGCTACAATTACTTCGGACGGTGGAATTGCACTAATTTTAGATGTTCCAAATATGTTAAAACATTACGCTGGCTAACAATAAAGTAGGTATATATAAAATATATACCTACGAATAAATTTAATAAGAGAACTAAATGGCCGTAAAAGTTTTAGTTGTTGATGATTCTAGCTTTTTTCGCCGTAGGGTAAGCGAAATTCTTGAGCAAGATAGCGACATACACGTTATAGGTTTTGCTGTGAATGGCAGAGAAGCTGTTGAAAAAGCAGCTCAGCTACGTCCAGATGTGATTACTATGGATGTCGAAATGCCTGTGCTTGATGGTATTAGCGCAGTTAAAGAGATAATGGCGAGTAATCCAACGCCTATCTTAATGTTTTCATCACTAACACGTGATGGCGCAACAGCAACGTTTGATGCACTAGATGCTGGAGCAATGGATTTTTTACCGAAAAAATTTGAAGACATCGCTCGAAATAATGAAGACGCTATAAAGCTTTTGCAAAATAAAGTAAAAGATATAGGGCGAAGACGTTTACCACGAACATTTAGAGTTCCAACACCGCCTAAGTCAGTAATTCCAACTAAACTAACAACAAGTTCACTTTCGCAAAGAACAAGCACATTAACGCCTTCCATAAAACAGCCTGATAGAAGCTTTCAAAGAGCAGCCCCTACAACATCATCAGGTTCAAATATCAGCTCAATGCGAGCAAGTGGTAAACAATATCAGCTTGTTGCTATTGGTACTTCTACAGGTGGGCCTGTTGCGCTGCAAACTATACTGACTCAATTACCAGCTAATTTTCCTCACCCGATTTTACTTATTCAGCATATGCCAGCTGCATTTACACCTGCATTCGCAGCGCGCTTAAATGGTTTGTGCCAAATAAAAGTTAAAGAAGCACAACAAGGTGACCGCTTACAACCTGGAACTGCTTATTTAGCGCCAGGTGGACAGCAGATGATGGTAGAAGGGCGTGGAGCAAATAGAACTCTGCGCGTATTTGAAGATCATAGCGAGAGAATAAGCTATAAGCCGAGTGTAGATGTAACTTTTGCCAGTGCAGCAAAAACGTATCAAGGCGATGTGCTTGCTATTGTTTTAACAGGTATGGGCGCTGATGGACGCGATGGTGCAAGAATGTTAAAACAAATGGGTGCAACTATTTGGGCACAAGATGAGAAAAGCTGTGTTGTTTATGGAATGCCTCAAGCCATTGCTAATGCGGGGCTTTCGAGTGAAAGTTTAGCATTGAGTGATGTTGCGGCACGGATAAAGAGAGAGGTGGGTTGTGGATAAGCTCTCAATATTCGGGCTATTTGTGGCATTGGGTGCAATAGGACTAGGTTACTCTTTAGAAGGTGGCGTTGTTTCTGCTTTATTTAATGGTCCTGCGCTTATTATTGTATTAGGCGGCACGCTTGGTGCTGTGATGTTGCAAACATCAGCAAGTACCTTTAAAAAAATGCTAAATATGAGTTCGTGGGCTTTTGTTGCGCCACAATACGATATTGAAGACGCAATAGAGCAAGTTAAACGATGGTCTCATAAAGCGCGTCAAGAAGGTTATTTAGCGCTTGAAAATGAAGCGCTGGCTCACCCAGATGCGTATGCTGCAAAAGGTTTAAGCTTACTTGTAGATGGCTGCTCAGAGCAAAAACTGCGTGACACACTTGAGATTGATTTACTGCTAGAACGTGATCGTTTACTTGAAGCTGCGCGTGTTTATGAAGCAATGGGAGGCTACAGTCCTACCATTGGAATTTTAGGTGCCGTGCTTGGTTTAATACAGGCAATGTCGTTTATTACCGACCCGCAAATGCTTGGTGCAGGCGTTGCAGCGGCATTTATTGCGACCATTTATGGTGTTGGCTTAGCTAATTTATTGTTTTTACCTATGGCAAATAAGTTAAAGCAGCGTGTAGAGCAAAAAATGCTTTACCATGAAATGTTTGCTGAAGGGATTATCGCAATAAGCGTTGGCGAAAGCCCAGTAAATATAGAATTAAAGCTTGAAGCCTACCGCGTAGAGCGTCCTAATTTAGTGAACGAATAAGATGTTACGCCGACGACTTCGTCATTCTGATCCTAAAAGCCAACATACAGAGCGTTGGCTTGTATCGTATGCCGATTACATGACCATTATGTTTGCCTTTTTTGTAGTGCTGTATGCAATAGCGATTAACAAAGAAGAGCAATTTCAAATACTCTCAGACTCCCTCGAACATGTTTTTGATAAATCAGCCCGCCAGCACTCTGGTCAAGGTGAAGGCGTCAATGGTAATGGGATATTGACCGATAGAGTGACACCTGAACAAGAAGTTCTTTACGGCGAAAGTATTTTAAAAGAAGAACAAGGCCCAGAACTACTCGACGGTCAAAGTGATACAAGTAACATACAGCAAAAATATCTAGGAAAGCCTCTCGACAGCTTACTAACTAAATTACAGTCAGCGCTTATTGATGAAATTCGCGATGGAGAAGCTAGTTTAGAGCTAAACCAAGATTGGCTGATTATAGAACTAAGCTCAGGCATGCTATTTTCAAGTGGTAGCTCAGTGGCACACTCTAGGGCAAAACAAGTCGTCAAAATTGTTAAAGATATTATTGATCCAGTAGATAACTATGTAAGAGTTCGTGGCTATACTGATGATGAAAGTATTCGTAATGAAATATTTCGCTCAAATTGGGAACTCTCTGTAGCTAGAGCTACGTCTATTTTAGTAGAACTTGAAGCATTAGGTATTAATTCTGCCAGAATGGCGATAGAAGGTTATGGCCAATACTCACCTTTTGCAAGTAACGAATCAGAGCAAGGGCGAGCAGAGAATCGTAAAGTTGTTATTGCACTTTCTAAGTATGGGCTACCGCCAAAAAAAGATGTTGGAAGTGATGAGCAATCTGATGAGTCATTAGTGGCTAAGCCTGAAATTGAACTACCTTCAGATGACGATACAATAAAAATAATTCGTTTGCCCCATGGTGGTATTCGCATAACAACGCGCAATGAACAGTAATTAGGATGTAATGTGAAGATTTGGACTGTCGCTAATCAAAAGGGGGGAGTTGGTAAAACAACGACCGCAGTGAGCCTTGCTGGTATTTTGGCCTTGCAAGGTAAGCGTGTGCTGCTTATAGATACAGATCCTCATGCATCACTCACTTATTACTTTGGCATTGACTCAGAAGATTTAGAAGTCAGTGTGTACGATATTTTTGCACGCGGTACAAGCATGCAAAGTGAAGAAATACTTCAAGCTTTATGCCCATCAACACTTGAAAATCTAGATATTTTACCCGCAACGATGGCGATAGCCACGCTTGATAGAAGTATGGGTAATAAAACAGGCATGGGGTTAATACTAAAAAAAGCGCTTGCAAAAATAAGCGAACATTATGATTATGCAATTTTAGATTGCCCCCCGGTTCTAGGAGTGTTGATGGTGAATGCGCTTGCAGCAAGCGAGCGGATTTTAGTGCCAGTGCAAACTGAATTTTTAGCACTTAAAGGCCTTGATAGAATGATGCGTACTATGGAGTTAATGCAAACCTCTCAAGCGAAAAATTATCAATATACTATAATTCCTACTATGTACGACAAACGAACTAAAGCATCGCTAGAAGCATATAAAACGCTGCAAAATACATATGGTGATAAAGTTTGGCCTGGTGTAATACCGGTAGATACCAAATTTAGAGATGCAAGCTTTGCACAAAAAGTGCCTGTAGAGTATTGTCCTCGCTCGCGTGGTGTGTACGCATATAAAGCACTGCTAGAATATTTAATTGAACAAGGTTAATGAATGAGTAAGCAATTGTTTGCTAATGAAAAAGTAATGAAACAATACCTAGGGGCTTTGTTGTGTGAAGACGAGCCTGTAGATGACCTTGAGCCTGTTGCAAAATTACTTGAGAAAATTCCAGACGATTCACAGCAAGAGTGCATTCATTTAAAACCTAAAGAACAGATTAAAGCGGCAGAAAAAATATTTGATAAAGACTTGCTTAATGCTGAAATTGAGCCAATAGTTGAACCAATTCATGAGGCTGAAGAAGTTAATAAAGCCGGAGATGATGAAGTAATAAAACCGATATATAATGCTATAGAAACACCTGAACCACAGATTGTAACCAATTGTCAGCCTGACTATTTTGAAGGCGAATTTCAGGCATTATTTTTTGAAGTAGCAGGTTTAACCCTTGCAGTACCATTAAAGGCACTCGGCGGTATCCATCAATTAGGTGAAGTAAATCATTTATTTGGTAAGCCAAAGTGGTTTAAAGGCGTTATGCTCAATAGAGATGAAAAGTTTAATGTTGTTGACACGGCACGCTGGGTAATGCCAGAAAAGTATGATGACAAATTAGAAGCGTCTTTAGATTACCAATATTTAATTACCTTAGGTGATAGTCAGTGGGGTTTATTGGCTGAAAAGTTGATAAATAACATTACATTGAGTAAAGAAGATGTAAAATGGCGTACAAATAAAAGTAAGCGGCCATGGCTTGCTGGTGTTATAAAAGAAAAAATGTGTGCTTTAATAGACGTTGATAATTTAAATATATTATTAAAGAAAGGCTTAGATAGCCGTCAGAAGTAATGACCATTACGGGGTAATAGCATGAGTCAAGATAAATTACTGTCAGCAAATAAAAATGCAGATAATAATGATGAAATTTTACAATGGGTTACGTTTAAGTTAGAAGAAGAAACTTACGGCGTAAATGTAATGCAAGTTCAAGAAATACTACGCTACACTGAAATAGCCCCGGTGCCAGGCGCTCCTTCTTATGTTGTTGGTATTATTAACTTACGCGGTAACGTAGTAACAGTTATTGATACTCGTGCTCGTTTTGGTTTGTTACCTGCTGATGCAACTGACAATTCTCGTATCTTAATTATTGAAGCTGAAGAGCAAGTTATAGGTATTTTAGCTGACAGCGTATCTGAAGTTGTTTATTTACGTAGCTCTGAAATCGATAGTGCACCAAATGTTGGCACTGAAGAAAGTGCTAAGTTTATTCAAGGCGTTTGTAACCGCGATAACGAATTACTGATTTTGGTTGATTTAAATAAATTACTCAGTGATGACGAATGGGATGAGTTAAGCGATATATAAGCTTTACCAAATAAATTATGCTGTTACTTAGTATAGCTATATCAGCGTTAGCGGTAGGACTTATATCGCTTGCGCTAATAATTGCATTAAAAAACAAACAAGCGAATGAAATTAATGCTGCATTACAGCAACTGAAAGATAGCTCAGAGCAAACACATATTTTGCGAAGTGAAATATCAGAACTTAGAACAGGACTTTTAAGTATTGGTAAACGAGTGCTTGAGGTTGAGCAACAAAATCAAGATTTAATGCAACAACAAGCGGCGCAAAAATACGATGACCCTGACGCTAAAATTTACTCTCGTGCTGTAAAAATGGTTGAATTAGGTGCGGACCTAGATGAAGTAATACGCGAATGTGAATTACCTAGAGCAGAAGCCGAATTACTATTTTCATTACATAAACAAAAAGGCGCTTAGCGCCTTTTTAGTTATAAGCACATAAATAAGCTCAAGCCTTAATATTCAACTTCCCTTGAAAGTCTTGCCAGCCTGGCGGAAATTGACCTCTTAATACATACGAAAACGCAATAAGCTCTGCAATTACATAATAAAGCTCTTTAGGGATTTCTTCCCCTAAGCTTAAATGCGACAACGTTTTAGAAAGCGCTGCATCTTCGTGGATCATAATTCCTTTTAATTTTGCCGCTGCAATTATTTCATCAGCTAATTCACCAAACCCTTTTACACTTACAGTGGGGGTGTTGCCAGCTTCGTATAAAAGTCCAATGGCTGATTTATTAATGGGTGTATCACTCATAACTAAACCTTAATATTAATGATTGCATGAGATTTATAAAATGCCTGATTACTTGCATCGCTTCGCTTTAAGTTAAGCTCTCCAACCTGTAAACCATGCTTTGCTAGTTTAGATCTTAAGTTATCTAAGTGAGGGTGAGCAATAGCGCTTACTTCTTGGCTTGAGGCTAATAGCTGGCAATCAAGTGCTTTATCCATTAGCTCAGCGGTAATTTGTAGTTGCCCAATTTGTGCATAATCAAAGTTTAGTCTTACAAACCATACATTTTTATCTTCTAACTTATCCGCGCTTGGCTTTTTATATTGCCCCAGCGTAATTTCTGTTTGGGCGGCATCTGGCGGCAGTTTCATCGGTAATAAAAATTGTGCAAGTGGGTTTGTGTCTGGTTGTTGATTCGGCGTTGAAACACTTACTTGGGTAAGTGTATTTTTAACTTGTACAATTTCGCTAGCCAAAGCTTGTACTTGAGTTTGCTGAAGTTGATCAAGTATTTTTGTTCCCGAATTACCCGTTTTAAAAGTAGGTATGAGTACTTGTAAAAGTGCATCTAAGCCAGTTTGGTTATTAAAACTGATAGGTGTTACTGATTGGCTGATAATAGGGGCTGCTAAAATACTCACCGCAACTTGTTCAAGTCCTTTAGTGAAGCTACTTTGTAGTATATCACCCGTTAATTTAGATGGTTGTAAGGTGGCTAATATTTCACGCTGTATGGTTGCCGGATTAACGTTATTACTTGAGACCATACGGCTAAATGCTTGGTTAATTAGGCGAGTTAAATCGGGCGTTTCTTTTGTCGCTTTATTTGTAATGTCAGTAATTTGACTACTTAAAAGTGGTTTGCTATCAGTCCTTATATTCATAGGGATTGGGGTGTCAGGAAGCTTTAGTAATGTACTCAGCAGTTTTGCTTCTATTGGTTGTAGCATTTGACTACGAGAGGCCATATTAGATAACGGTTCTGCTAATGTCAGCATGTTTTTCATCGTTGGGTTTACTTGACTTTGATTAATATTACTTGATATCGGCGTTTTAGCTGATGTTATTATTGTATTTTGTGGTGACTGCCAAACACCAACAACTCCTTTCATAAGTTGAGTTAACTGTATAAGCGGCGGGAGTCTTGAAAAGTGCTCTGGCAAAATATTGCTTGTATTGCTAGTTAGCTGGGTACTTGCACCTTGGGTAATATTAACTCTATTTTTCGGTGATTCGCTCTGCTGTATATCAAAAGGTACTTTTTGTAGAGCAGAGGGTGTTGATGACGCTGTTAATTCAGATTTATTCGCTGCCGTAAAAGGCTTATTTTCAAAGTATTTAACAGCATCGTTAATTCGAGTTTTTAAATCACTAAAGCTATTTTGTAGCCACGACTTTATTGGGCTATCAGGTGTAAGCAGTGGGCTTGCTTTAATAGTGGACGCAGAAAAAGGTATTTCAGGGTCCATGCTTTTTTGCGCTAAAAGTAACTCGTTAAACGGTTTAGAAAATGAGTTATTAAGCGTTACTTTTATATTATTAGTATCGGTTTTAATAAATAATTTATCTGCATGGTTCACTAAATTTACTTTAATAGGTGTGTTAGGTAGTTCGGCAAGTTGTTGATTAGTAATAGGCGTTGTAAACGAACCTGGCTTTTGGGGATGAGTTAAAATTGCTAACTTAGGTGTTGCTTGTAGTTGCGCACTAGGCAATAAGGCAATGAGTAAGTTAGTAAGTTTAGTTTGACTAAGTGGTTGTGAGTGAACTGTATCAGCAAAGCGGTTAATAACATTAAGCTGTGCGCCTTTGTTAGTAGTGCTAACAACTACCTTTAAAGGCTGCTCGGTTAAAAGTAACTGCGCTACGTCTTTATTTATGGCAATACTGGCGTTAAGTTTATCAACTATTAATTTTGGGGTAGGGGACATAACCACTTGTACATCCATTGGTTTGCTTTGTACCTCAGTGCCCGTGCTTACATAATTTAATAAACGCTGTAATTGTACCGGTTGATTTAAAGTCAGGGTTGTAGTGTTTGGCGTGATGTTGAGTTGTTTGCCATCGGGACTAAGTTGTATGTTAGCACTGGCTATTTTTTGTAAATTTTGCGGTGCGCTTGTAGTGCCAAGTCTTAATGTCTGCCAATGTTTATCAATAAATACATCAAGCGTAATCGAGTCCTTCGAAAATTGAATGTTTTTAGCCGCAAGTACCTCATTAGGTAACTGTGGTAACTCATTGGTTTGGCTATTGGTCGATTGATTGATAACCAATGAATTAGATAATGTTATTTGCGTTGGCGTATTCATTATTTTAAATCAAGTTTTCTCTATTTTAAGTGAATCGATTTTAAAGCAATATTCGTATTACCCTATCATTATGGTAGACTAACGCCTAATTTTTGGCAGAGAGAATCGTTATCTTGTTACACATTAAGTCCGTCACCTGCATCAAGCAAGATCGTTGTTTGTTTGCGGACCTTAATTTTAGCCTTAATAGCGGTCAAATCATGCAATTAGCGGGTCCCAATGGGGCTGGTAAAACATCGCTATTGCGTATTATCGCTGGTTTTTCTGTGCCTGATGAAGGGACTGTTTTGTTTCAAGGACAGCCTATATCTAAGTACTATGAAGAGTATGCTAGAGAACTGCTTTTTATAGGCCACAAAACAGGTGTAAACACCCAACTCAGTGCAGTTGAAAATGTTCGCCACTGGCTACAAATTAATGGCTACATAAACGAGCCAGACTTATACCCTATTTTAGCGCAACTTGGCCTTGTTGGACTTGAAGATGTGCCGGTTAGAATGTTATCTGCGGGGCAACAACGGCGTGTTGCTTTAGTAAGACTTTGGTTAAGTGATGCAAAGCTATGGGTACTTGATGAGCCATTTACCGCGCTTGATAAAAGCGGTGTTGCTTTTTTACAGCAACGATTTACCGAACACTTACAAAGTGGTGGCGCTATTTTATTAACGACCCACCAAGATTTAACGACCCATTTTAGTAACTTACAAACAGTTACATTGGAGTATCGCCACTAATGACTCGTCAACACTCTTATTGGTTGTTATTTAGTGCGGTATTTACCAAAGATGTAAAGCTTGCGTTTCGCCAGCGCGCCGAAATTGTAAATCCTATTTTATTCTTCTTAATTGTAATTTCATTATTTCCGTTAGCGATAGGGCCTGAGCCCGGTCTATTGGCGAGAATGGCGCCGGGGATTATTTGGGTTGCAGCATTACTTTCTACCATGCTGGGTTTGGATAAACTGTTTAGAGATGACTTTAATGATGGCTCGTTGGAGCAGTTAATTGCATCGTCTTATCCGTTATCGTTAACGGTATTTGCTAAAGTGGCTGCTCATTGGGTAGTAACAGGTTTACCGCTTGTATTAATGACGCCGCTATTTGCATTGTTGTTAAACCTAGAAAGTACGGCGTTAACAGCGACTGTTTTAACATTATTATTAGGCACTCCACTATTGAGCTTTATTGGCGCAATAGGCGCAGGGCTTACTGTGGGATTACAAAAAGGGGGTATTTTGATGAGTTTACTCGTACTGCCTTTGTATATTCCAGTTTTGATTTTTGCAACGTCAGCTATCGATACCAGCACCATGTCGCTGGATTATAGCGGGCAGCTTGCCATCCTTGGTGCAATGTTACTTATTGCTATTGTTAGCGCACCAATTGCCATATCGTCAGCTTTAAAAGTGAGTGTAAGTTAATGTGGAAATGGTTACATCCCTATGCTAAAGCAGAGCGTGCATACCAGTTATGCAATACGTTACTGCCTTATTTTGCCGTAGTTACCGTAGTTAGTATGATTGTTGGATGGGTATGGGGGCTTGGTTTTGCACCTGCCGATTACCAACAAAAAGATAGCTACCGTATCATTTTTATTCATGTTCCTTCTGCTATTTTATCTATGGGTGCTTACTCCTCAATGGCAATTGCCGCCATTGTTGCACTTGTATGGCAACTACGAAATGCTGAACTTGCCGTTATTGCAATTGCGCCTGTTGGTGCATGTATTACAGCTATTGCACTTATTACTGGCGCTGCATGGGGTAAACCTATGTGGGGCGCTTGGTGGGTGTGGGATGCACGTTTAACATCTGAGCTTATTTTATTATTTTTATATCTTGGCGTACTTTCACTTTACCATGCGTTTGAAGATAAAAAGTCAGCAGGGCGTGCGGCTTCTATTTTAGCGATTGTGGGTGTAATTAACTTACCTATTATTCATTACTCAGTTGAGTGGTGGAATACGCTACACCAAGGCGCAAGCATTACAAAGCTAGACACCAAAGCAATTGACCCAAGTATGTTTTGGCCTCTTATGGTTAATATTTTAGCCTTTGCTGCTTTTGTAGGAACAGTAACTTTAATTCGTCTTAAAAATGAAATTTTGCAACGCGAAAAGCACCGACCGTGGGTGCGTTTGTTGTTAAATAAGGGGTAATTATGCAGTTTGACTCTTTTTCTGATTTTATTGCAATGGGAGGCTACGGGTTTTATGTATGGCTTTCTTTTGGTACATGCGCACTTATTTTACTCGGTATTTTAGTGAACTCTTTAAGAGATACTAAACGTATTATGGCTTCAGTAGAGCAACAAATAATACGTGAAGCGCGAATTAAAAAAGCTAAACAGGAACAAGTATCATGAATCCTAGACGTAAAAAGCGCCTATTGGTAATTATTGCCGTACTGTTTGGTATTGGTGGATCAATTGGTTTAGTGCTTTATGCACTCCAAGAAAACATAAATCTTTTTTATACGCCAAGCGAGCTTATCGATGGTAAAGGCCCTAATAAAGAAAAACCATTCATAGGGCAAAAGCTACGTATTGGTGGCATGGTTGTACCAGGCACGGTTGAACGTAATGAAGAGAGTTTGCAAGTAAGCTTTAAGCTAATTGATACAGGTCCATTAGTGACCGTGCGCTATCAAGGTATATTGCCTGATTTATTTCGTGAGGGGCAAGGCATTGTAGCGCAGGGCGTATTAATCGAACCTAATGTGATAGAAGCGTTTGAAGTTCTAGCTAAGCATGACGAAGAATACATGCCAGCAGAAGTTGCTGAGGCAGTTAAAGGTATTAAGCACGAAAAACCAAAATACAACTTAGATAGTGGTAATTAGCTATGATCCCAGAAATTGGTTATTTTTCTTTAACGCTTGCCATGGTGCTAAGCGTTTTACTGTGTATTTTTCCTCTTTGGGGCGCGCATACCGGTAATCTTCGATTAATGCGTGCAGCTCCCTCTTTAGCAATTGGGCAATTCGCTTTTGTTTTAATCTCTTTTGCAGCACTTATTTACGCCAGTGTAACGGATGATTTTACCGTATCGTATGTGGCATATCATTCAAGTAGTACACTGCCTTGGTATTACAAAATCACCTCTACATGGGGCGGCCATGAAGGTGCGATTTTACTGTGGCTAGTAATGCAAGCAGGTTGGACTGCCGTTGTCGCTGCGCGTTCTAAATCATTGCCTTGGGTGTTACGTGCTCGTGTTTTAGGGGTACTTGGTTTTTTAGGTGTGGGTTTTATGATGTACACCTTGCTACTTTCAAGCCCGTTTGAACGCCTACTTCCTTATTTCCCGGTAGAAGGGCGTGATTTAAATCCGTTACTTCAAGATCCGGGCATGATTATTCACCCGCCATTACTGTACATGGGTTATGTAGGGCTATCAGTTGCTTTCTCTTTTGCTATTGCTGCGTTGTTAACCGGTAAGCTTGATAACACATGGGCTAAGTGGTCACGTCCGTGGACAATGACTGCATGGGGCTTTTTAACGCTAGGTATTACAATTGGTAGTTGGTGGGCATATTCAGAGCTTGGCTGGGGCGGCTGGTGGTTTTGGGATCCAGTAGAAAACGCATCATTAATGCCATGGCTTGTTGCAACCGCATTACTGCATTCATTAAGCGTAACTGAAAAACGTGGTGTATTTAAATCATGGACCGTACTACTTGCTATAGCCGCATTTTCATTAAGCTTGTTAGGCACCTTTATTGTGCGCTCGGGTATTATTGTATCGGTGCATGCTTTTGCTACAGACCCTGATCGTGGCTTATTTATACTCGCCTTTTTAGGCATCGTTGTAGGTGGTGGCTTAGCGTTATATGCACTGCGTGTATCGCAAGTACATAGTGAAGGCCGATACAAGTTTGTATCACGCGAAGTGGCATTATGGCTCAATAATATATTTTTAGTGGTTGCTACATTAATTGTATTACTCGGTACGCTATTACCTATGGTTCATAAAGAAATGGGCTTGGGCAGTATTTCTATTGGTGAACCGTTTTTTAATAAGATGTTTGCAATAATTTTAGTACCATTTGCTATTTTGATGGGTATAGGACCATTTTTACGCTGGAAGCAAAATAAATGGGCTTTCTTACAAAACAAAATATTAATGGGCGTATTAGCCAGTGTAGTGATTACCTGTGCTTGGTTGTTTTCAAGTTACGATTTAGTAAAACCACTTACGCTACTAGCGACCACGCTTGCAGTTTGGGTTGCGATATCAACAGTGATTGATATTTACACTAAAGTGGCTGTGCACGGTACCTTAAAAGAAGGTTTAAAACGTTTAGGTGTAAGCTACTGGGCAATGGTACTTGGACATATTGGTATTTCGTTTGTTATTGCAGGTGTAACACTTACATCTGCATATTCAGTAGAGCGTGACGTATCGATGAAGCAAGGCGATACCGTTCAACTTAACGAATATGAATACCGTTTTGATGGTGTTAAAACGATTCGCGGACCAAACTACAGCGGCCATGCGGGTGTTGTATCTGTGCTTAAAAATAATGAGATCGTAACACGCTTACACGCCGAAAAACGTAAGTACGACATTGGTATGCAGTTTATGACTGAAGCGGCAATAGACGCAGGCTTTACACGTGATTTATACTTAGCATTAGGTGAGCAGTTAAGCCAAGGTGCGTGGTCACTTAGAATTTATCATAAACCGTTTGTTCGTTGGATGTGGATTGGTGGTGTGCTTATTTCGCTTGCTGGATTTATGATTTTATTTGATAAACGCTATCGTACATCAGCTAAAACAGCGCGTAAGGCTGCATCGGAGAGTGTTTTATGAACCGTAAAATTTTAGCTATTGCGCCGCTTTTAGTGTTTGCTTTTGTATGTGTATTTTTATACCAAGGCCTTTTTGCTAATCCTCGTGAAATTCAAACGGGTCGGTTAGGTCAAGAAATGCCAGCATTTAATTTAACCGACCTAATGCAGGATAATAAGCAGTGGACTAATGAGTCATTAAAAGGCGAAGTTTACTTACTAAATGTGTGGGGTACTTGGTGCCCAACATGTTTAGTTGAGCTTGGCTACTTAACTAAGTTACGTGAGCAAGGCGTTAAAATTATTGGGCTTTATTACATACAAGGCTACGATGCTGACTTTGATGGCCCTTTTAATATGCAATCACTTCGCACAGAAGTGAGCGATATGCTGCAACGTGCTGGCGACCCATACCAATTTAACATTCTAGATTTACACCGTACTTTGTCATTGGACTTAGGTGTGTCAGGTGCCCCTGAAACATTTTTAGTCGATAAAACCGGCACTATTTTGTTGCATCACACGGGTGATATAAACCCGCGAGTATGGCGCGCTAAATTTGCGCCAATAATGCAGGAGCTTAAATAATGAAGTGGTTATTACTTACACTTAGCCTTTTTGTAAGCATGGGTGCGTTTGCAGAGCAAGATCGCTATCAATTTGATAGCAACAAACAAGCAATATTGTTTGAAGAGCTGACTAAAGAGTTGCGTTGCCCTAAATGTCAAAATCAAAACATTGCAGATTCAGATGCTGTTGTTGCCAAAGACCTGCGCGATAAAGTACTCGTGTTAGTTAAAGAAGGTAAGAGCAAAGACGAAGTGATTGATTACATGATTGACCGCTTTGGCTATTTTGTTCATTACGACCCACCAGTTACACCAGCAACTTTAGTACTGTGGGTATTACCTGTATTAATTGTCATAGTCGGCTTTGGTTTTATTGTTATTCGTCAGCGAAAAGCATCAGTAAAACAAACCTGGAGTAGCGACGACGAAATGCTGTTAGCTAAGCTAATTGAGAAAAATAAACGTCAGGAGCAAAGTTAAATGATTTTAATGTGGGCGTGTTTTGTTTTACTCACACTGATTGCTCTTGGGTTTGTGATGTTACCTTTTTTAAAAAAAGAGCGTGTACAAACAATTACTCATAATGCCAATGCTGAGCTAATTAGCATATATGAGCAGCGTTTAGTTGATTTGCAAACTGATTTAGATAATCAACGTATTGATAGCGTAAATCATGCAGAATCAATCGTTGAATTAAAACGCCGTTTATTGAACGAGCTATCACCAGAAAAATCACTGAACAGCAAAGGTAATAATCGTATTTTTGCTTTAACGGGTGGCGCGTTTGTTCTGGCACTCACCGGTGTTTTTTATGGTCTAACGGGTAGCCAGCAACAAATATCGGCTTGGCATGATGCAATGGATAATTTAGCTGATTACGGCGAGCGCGCTGTAATGCAAAAAGGTGAGCCGCTTAGCCAAAATGAACTGCAGGCTTTTGCATTGGCGCTTCGTACTAAGCTTAGCCGCTCTGGCGATGACGAAGTTGCTTGGAAGCTACTTGGTCGAGTAGCTATGTCACTAAACGAGTTTGATATGGCGCAGCAGTCATTTGATAAAGCACTGCGTATGAACCCTGATAATATGCAGGTACTTATTAGTTACAGCCAAGTTTTATTACTTGAAGGCAGTGAAGCTAATATGACCCGTGCGGCAGGTATGCTTTCAAAAGTACTAAAAGTTGAGCCTACAAATTTAGATGCAATTTCGCTACTCGCATTGATAGCTTATGAACGTAAGGATTGGCCACAAGCCAAAGCCGCTTTTGAGGTTTTATTAGCGAGTATGGAAAAAAATGATTCTCGCTATAGCATGATCTCTGAGCGTATTAGTGATATAGAACAGAAAATGCAAAGTGAAGGCTCTGTTATACCTGCTACTATCAGTAACAGCAGCACGATTGCGGTTACCGTAGATATTGCAAAAGAGCTTATTGATAAACAACCAAAAGACGGTATTTTGTTCATATTTGCCAAAGCAGCAACGGGTTCGCCAATGCCGCTAGCTGCTGTTAAACTCGCTAAATATTCATTTCCAATTACTATTGAGCTAAGTGATAGTAGTGCGATGGTTGCAGGGCTTAACTTATCTAGTGCAGAAAATATTATTATTTCGGCGCGTATTTCTATAGATGACTCGGTTATGCCAAGTTCTGGTGAGCTAGAAGGTCATTCAGAGTCGTTAAAGCGTGAAAGTGTAAGTGACTACCAACTTCAAATTGATACATTAATACCTTAAGGACGTTAGATGTTAAAACACAGTTTTACTTTTTTATGTTTATTGATACTAGCCGGGTGTGCTCAAGTACCACAAAGCAAAGTAGATGACAGGGATCCGCTGCAAAGTATTAATCGTCCGTTATACGACTTTAATATGGATGTACTGGATGCTTATTTATTGCGCCCAGTTGCTGTAGGTTATGTTGAAGTAACGCCTGTACCGGTAAGAAACGGTATTGTTAATTTTACAGGTAATATTACAGCACCTGTCGATATGATCAATGCCGGTTTGCAAGGTAAGCCGGGTAATGCAAGTGTGAGCCTCGCGCGTTTTTTAGTTAACTCTACAGTTGGCCTGTTTGGCATTTTTGATGTTGCCAGTTCACTTGGTCTTGAAATTGTAGATGAAGACTTTGGACAAACGTTAGGTGTATGGGGAGTGGGTGATGGTGCTTATTTAATGCTTCCAGGCATGGGTCCAACAACAGCACGTAATCTAACAGGTGACGTAGTCGACAATTTTGTATTACCTGAAGTTGCACTAACGACTCCACAAACTATTTTAGTGTTTGTTTTAAAGGCTGTTGAAGCGCGTGCGTCATTAATCCCGCAAGAAGGATTATTAAACGATTCACTTGACCCGTACTTATTTGTAAAAGATATTTACTTTCAGCGTCAAATTTATGAGCTGTACGATGGCAATCCTCCAATTAAAGAAGAGCCAGCTGATTTTGATGAAGACTTTTTAGAAAGTTTATAACCTCATTGCACTCACAAAAACGCCAGCTAAATGCTGGCGTTTTTGCTTGCTGTTTATGTTTTTATTTTTCGTTAACTATTAATTTCATTTGTTCATTAACCCAGCCCAATGCATCATGATAGGCATCAGGTACTATTTCGCCTAGGTTTAATTCTTTAGTGATTTCGTTTGCAGCTGACCAGTTTGCTTGTTCGTAGTATTTAACTAAGTTCAAATACTTTGCTAGCAAGCCTTCATCGTTTAATAATGCTGTTTTTATATCATTAGAAAGTGGCAGCTTTTTCATTACGCTTTCCATGCTCTCATCTAAAATGGCATCCATAAGTGACATCATACCGGTTAAAAATGCCATACCGGTGTCTTTAAATTGGCCATGAGATATAGCGAGTAATTCAGCAAATCGAGCGCGCGTAAGCGATAGCCTAATTAGCTCTACAGGTTTATCTGCAGATACTTGGGCTGCAAACAATAGTGACAATAGCTTTTTAATTTCATTTGCACCAAGCACTATAAGTGCTTGCTTAATAGTGCTTATTTCAGCACGCTTAGTAAACGCTGCCGAATTTGAATACCTAAGCAACTTATAAGATAGGTTTACATCACGCTCAAAAACATTGGTGATTTTTTTTAGGTTCATTTCAATACTTGAAGTTTCATAGAGTAATTCTGCTAATGCTATTCCTGAAGGCGGTAGCGCTTTACTTTGCACCATTTCAGGTTTTGAGAAGAAAAAGCCCTGAAAATAATCAAAACCAATCTCCAAAGCTTGTTGGTAAATTTCGTAGGTTTCTACTTTTTCGGCAAGCAACTTAATATGTGAGTATTGTTTTATATCGTTAAAAATAGTTTTTATTGTGTCTATATCATTAGTTAAAACGTCGATTTTAATAATATCAATAAACGGATAAAAGTGACGCCAAACAGGTTGATGAATATAGTCATCAAGAGCAATAGTGTAACCTTTGCCTTTTAAATCTTTAACAATGGATAATAAACGTTTACCGGGCTGCACAGTTTCAAGTATTTCTACAACTATAGTGTCTTTACCCAGTAATGTAGGGTAACCCTTTAATAGCGTTTCTAAGGTAAAATTTATATAAGCCGGTTTATTGTCGGTTAAATCTTCTAAGCCAAAGTTAAACTGGCTACCCTCAATAAGTCGTGTCGTTGCTTCGTCACCATCTATGTCGGGAAATACGTTATCAACGCCATCGCGAAATAAAAGCTCATATCCGATGAGTTTTTTATCCCTGTCTAAAATAGATTGGCGTGCAGCGTAAAAATACATAAATAGTTCCGTAAGATTAATGTAATTAGTTATTGTAATAATATATGGCAAAAGACTTGAAATAGCATTACGTATATTTGCTAGATTAATAAATTATCATTAAAAATGAAGGCGTTTCTGCATTTAATTTATTATATTTCATCAATTCGCTTTAAAATTATTCAACATGAATATTTTTGCATCAGCTAGAAGTAACAAGTTGGAGATTTTATTATTAAGCATGATATAGTCGGCGAGAATGGTTTTTACCCCAATAGTGTCTTAACTATAAAACTTTAAGAGTCATTATTTGGATAAAGCCTATTATTAATAATTATGCGGAGGCTAATTTGGAAACAGGAATGATTATTTCACTAGCATTATATTTTATTGTAATGTTAGGTATCGGACTATATGCATATAAGCAATCTACTGGCGATGTATCAGGTTACATGCTAGGTGGACGAAATCTATCTCCAAGTGTTGCTGCACTGTCTGCAGGTGCATCTGACATGAGTGGCTGGATTTTAATGGGCCTACCTGGTGCGATGTTTGTGACTGGTTTTAGTAGTACATGGATAGCAATCGGTTTGGTGATTGGTGCTTGGTTAAACTATCTGTTAGTTGCACCAAGATTGCGTGTGTACACTGAAAAAGCAAATGACTCTATAACAATCCCAGATTACTTTTCAAATCGCTTCAATGATAAGTCTAACTTATTACGTGTTGTATCAGCTGTTGTGATTATCGTCTTCTTTACTCTTTATACATCATCAGGTGTTGTAGCTGGCGGAAAACTATTTGAAAGCTCATTTGGTCTAAGTTATGAAATGGGTTTATATATTACAACGGGTGTTGTAGTTTTATATACTTTGTTTGGTGGTTTTTTAGCGGTTAGCTTAACTGACTTTGTGCAAGGCTGTATTATGTTCATTGCACTTATTCTAGTACCTACCGTTGCATACTCTTTACTTGAACAACCTCTGGAATCTACTTTACATAGTGTAAATCCAGATATGCTTAACTGGATTGGAGCAGGCTCTGCATTAGGTATTATTTCTGCAATGGCATGGGGTTTAGGTTATTTTGGTCAACCACATATTATCGTTCGTTTTATGTCGGTACGTAGTGTTAAGGATATGCCTAAAGCTCGCCGTATTGGTATGACATGGATGATTGTTGCTGCCCTTGGTGCTGTTGGTACTGGTATATTTGGTGCTGCTTATACTTATGAAAATAATATTGTAGTTGAAGATCCTGAAACGATTTTCCTAATTCTTTCTGAGTTATTGTTCCACCCACTTATTGCTGGCTTTTTACTAGCTGCAATTTTGGCTGCGATTATGAGTACAATTTCTTCACAGTTACTTGTTAGTTCAAGTTCATTGACTGAAGATTTATATAAAACATTTTTACGTAAAGATGCTAGCGACTTTGAATTAGTTACTGTTGGTCGAATTAGCGTTGCATTTGTTGCCCTGTTTGCAATTTATTTAGCCTACGACAGAGATAGCTCTATCTTAGATTTAGTGAGTAATGCATGGGCTGGTTTTGGTGCTGCGTTTGGACCATTGGTATTATTTAGCCTATATTGGAAGCGTATGAACTTTGCTGGTGCATTATCGGGCATGTTAGTGGGTGCATTTACCGTACTAATTTGGATATATGGACCATTTACTATTAATGGCGAAAGCTTAAGTAGCTTTATGTACGAAATAGTACCTGGCTTTATTTTATCTAGTATCGCAATTGTTGTTGTTAGCTTAGCTACAAAAGAGCCTGAGCAAAACATTACCGCTTTATTTGATGAAGTAGAAAAAGAGCTTTAAATAGCAATTACTACTCATTTTTGAATGAGTAGTAATTAATACCAATCCGCAATAATACTTAATCATTTTGCGGGGCTAAACGTGTTGCTACCGACGTTAAAAAATTATCATTTAGAACAACTAAATTTCGATTTTTTTCCTAGATATCAACACGTTTTTCCACCCTCAAAATAGAACACTTAATTAAGCGAATGGGTATAATAAAAAAGGGAGCAACTTAGTTGCTCCCTTTTTTATTTAGTTTGTCCCGTCCGAGGTGGAGACATTCTATGAATTAACTTGCTTTTTTATCGTTGCTATCTTCAATTGATGCAACGTTATCTGACTTTTTACTTTTTGCTGGCGCTTTCGTAACAACGGGTTCTTTACCACCTTTTAATATAGTCATAAAGTCATCTTTGCTTTTCGCTATTTCTAAAGCAAGTGATTCAATTTGTTGCTCACTAAGCGGTACGTCTACCTTTTCTAGCATTAGCTCAAGTGATTCTGCTATATCGAGCATCTTGTCATAAGCATCAGCTTCTTTTTTGGTAGTAAACGTCATACGCTCGACTCCGTTTCGTTCTACAACATATTTAACAACAACAGCCATGATTTCTCCTGCAAAATTGCTTGGCACCGTGGTTTTTAAAAAACCATTAGATTACTGTTTTTATGTACAGTAATGGTTTGGGCGTAAATTTGCAAGCGCGAAGTTTTAATTTTTGGGTGTCTTAAATTTGACAAAAAACGGTAACTTTACTTTAGTTAAGCAATCACTTTGTTGTACCAGCTGCATTTTCAGGATTTCGGATCATGGTGATAATGCGTTTAGGTACACTTTAAGTGATGAGCTTTTCAGTTCCTTACTTTTTGGTTTTCCTGAGCATCATTCAAAATTAAGAAAAGAAGAATAAGGACAAGTTTAATGAAAGCGCTAAAAAATTTATTAATCATAAGCTTATTATGCTTACTTCCCGCGACTACCGTGTATGCACAACTATCGGAAGTAACTAAGCAAATGCCTCAAGTTGAGACAATTAGTATAAATAATGCTGATGCAGATATGCTTGCTAAGCTACCGGGTATAGGTAAGAAAAAAGCGCAGGCTATTGTGGATTACCGTGAAGAAAACGGCGAATTTAAAAGCGTCAGTGATTTATCGCAAGTTAAAGGAATTGGTAAAAAACTATTAGCCAAATTAGAAGGGAAAATATCACTTTAAAGCGAGTAAGTAATAATCAGGGCGTTATACGCCCTGATTAAATTGTTTTAGCGCTTCGTTTAAGTGCTTTTTAGCAAAGTTAATTTCAATAGGAGTAGTTAATAGTGGATAGCACAATCCGCCAAGTATCAAAAATGGTATTAATATCCAACCTTTAAATACAGTGAATATTAAAAATAGTGGGCTAAGTAACAGTAGCTTTATAATACGTAATAAAACTTTATCAGTTGGTGATAGCATACTTAACGAAAGTGCTATTACGTCCTGACGCTTGCGCACTTTTAAGTGTTTAAGATCATCTAATTGGCTTGAAAAAAAGGTAAACATATTAAATCGACTTTTTAATTAATAAACGGCTAACCACTAAAGTAAATAAAGTGATTGAGAATAGCGCAAATATAATTTCCATCCAAGCAGGCATGCTCATGCCAACAAACTGCCAATCTATATTTCCACAATCCCCAGTTGCCTGAAAAAAGCTAGGTATCCATTCGTGTAGTGGCATAAACGATGGAAAGTTTGGTTCAAACTCGCAGCTAAATGCAAAAGGATCTGTGGTGGTTTGCATATCAATATGTTCTCGGGCAATTAAATATCCCCAAACACTCGATACACCCCAAATTACATAAGCAAATATACGAACAGCTTTGCTCTGTGGTTTAGTCGAACCTACAATGCCCGCACTTAATAAGCCTAGTACAGCGGTGCGCTGGTATATACACATTATGCAAGGTGCCAACCCCATTTTGTACTGAAAGAAAAGGGCAGTCACTTCAAGTAAAAAAACGATGGCTGTAAATAAAAGCCACGGAGTACGTTGGGTAGGTAATTGCGCAAGCCAGTTCATAAAAATTCCGCGTTTTAATAAGACGTTAGATTATGACGTAGGATAAAGTATGCAGCAACAAAAAGGAAAAAAAAGCTACCGAAGTCGTTTTTTATAAGATGAAATTAATGACCACTCAATGCAGTCTCAACAGAGGCAAAATGATGTTCTATTAGTTACCATCGTTACATAGGCTCAGTTATATCGCTTACTTATACTACATTGGTGTATTGGCTAAATAATTCTTTAAAGTTGCAGTTAGAACGCTATGTTGCATAGGTGTTCCTTGTTAATGTACTTATGTGTTTTAAGTTGATTCAGCTAAGTATGGTGTAAATAAAAAACCAATAATTACAATGTACCTACAATGAATATTGCTCTGTAAATTTATACATTGTAGCTATATTAGAGAAACCTAAATTTTATTATTTATTAATCTTTAATTTCTACCCATTTGCTTATTAATATACCTGACTTTACTTGTTAGTTATGCTTCGTCTGGTACAATCAGTCAGTTATTCGTGTAAAACGATGAGTGTTGATTAATTCGAGTGGGAACTGGATGAGAATTTTTAAAGCGAAAAGCCCAGCAGGATTTGCTGAAGAATATATAGTTGAGTCCATTTGGAACGGCGATTTCCCTCCAGGTTCAATTTTACCTGCCGAGCGAGAACTTTCAGAGTTAATTGGTGTTACAAGAACAACCTTGAGAGAAGTATTACAGCGTTTAGCACGTGATGGTTGGCTAACAATTCAGCATGGTAAACCTACAAAAGTAAATAACTTTTGGGAAACGTCTGGCTTAAACATTCTTGAAACATTAGCGCGCTTAGATGAAGACAAGATGCCAGAGCTGACAGATCAGCTTTTATCTGCACGTACTAATATTAGTGCTATTTATACACGTGCCGCAATTAAGTTAAACCCAGAGCGCGTAATTGAAATTTTATCAGAAAGCGATGAATTAGAAGATACAGCGCAGGCATTTGCTGATTACGATTATAAAGTTCATCACGAATTAGCTGTTGCTGGTAACAACCGTATTTATGTATTGATCCTTAACGGTTTTAGAGGGTTTTACTTCAAAATTGGCTGTCATTATTTCTCTGATGCTGGTACTCGTGAGTTAGCTCGTCAGTTTTACAAAGATTTAACCGTTCTTGCTCAAAATAGAGAGCATGATGGAGCTATTTCGATGATGCGTAAGTTTGGTCATCAAACCGGCGAAATTTGGCAAAAAATTCGTGATGATATGCCTTCAGATATAATGGATTAAATTTACACAAGAAACCTGCATCTGCAGGTTTTTTTGTGTTTATAAAAATTAAGCACCACAGCATATAAATTTTAAACAATCTATGTATTAAACTCTCTTCCATCTAATTAAAAACTTCCTCTAATCACAGCGCAACTTATACATGAGAATAGATTTATTATTCACGTGTATTAGTAAAAGTTATGAGTGTTCGTTATTTTCGATTACTCACATCGTTAAATACGATTGTTCTTTTGTAGTGAATAACTCTAAACTGCCAATTAATTATATGTACGCGCTATTGGTTTTTAATTTTTAGCGCCCATATAAGTACCAGCATTGCGAAAGCAATTGAAAAAAACTCAAAATATTTGGAGAATAAAATGGGTGTATTAGTAGGCCGCCAGGCACCAGACTTTACCGCTGCAGCTGTTCTTGGTAACGGTGAAATTGTAGATAGCTATAATCTTCATGAAACAATTAAAGGTAAAAAAGCAGTTATCTTCTTTTACCCACTAGATTTCACGTTTGTATGTCCTTCGGAACTAATTGCATTTGATAAGCGTTTTGAAGAGTTTCAAAAGCGTGGCGTAGAAGTAATTGGTGTTTCTATCGATTCACAATTCTCACATAACGCATGGCGTAACACTGCTGTTGCAGACGGCGGTATTGGTAAAGTTCAATACGCACTAGTTGCAGATGTTAAACACGAGATTTGTAAAGCATACGACGTTGAACATCCAGAAGCGGGTGTTGCATTTCGTGGTTCATTCTTAATCGACGAAGAAGGTAACGTACGTCACCAAGTAGTGAATGACTTACCATTAGGTCGTAACATCGACGAAATGCTTCGCATGGTTGACGCGCTAGCGTTCCACACTGAGCACGGTGAAGTATGTCCTGCTGGTTGGACTGAAGGTAAAAAAGGTATGGACGCAAGCCCTGAAGGCGTTGCTAAGTTTTTATCTGAAAACGAAGGCGAGCTATAATTTAGCCCTTAGTTTTAAATAAAAAAAACCGCCAATTGGCGGTTTTTTTATTTGTAGCGTTAGCTCACTTTAAAATAAGCTCGCAAAGTTAAAACGAGAAGCTTACTTTAGTGTACAAGTAGCGGCCTCTAGGGTTGTGTACACCTGATGCATAACCGTATAAATCGCCATCGCCATCACCAATTGCAAATGGTGGCTCTTCATCAAATAAGTTATTAACACCTAAAGATATTTTAGCTGACTCAGTAATACGGTACGACGTTTGTAAGTCAACAAGCGTTTGCGAGTCAATCATACGTGAAGTATTGCTATCAAAGTCTAAATTGCCATCAAAGTCGATATCAGGCGTATCTTCAAACTCTCCTACATAACTGATATTTACATTGGTGTTAAACTCACCAATTTCCCAGTTGGTTGAGAAAATAAAGCGATGCTCTGGGTAGCCATATTCACCCGTGTAATCACGGTCATCTTTTTCAAACTTATCTTGATATGCCCACTCTAGATTGAATTTAAGTAAACCTAAGTCATCAAGAGAGTGGTTATAGTTTGCTGAAACATCAACACCAGATACTTCCTGCGATGATAAGTTTTTAAATGTGCTATGGATTTTATCGATAGTACCAAGACTCGCGCCACCTGTAGGGGCTAAGCGCTCACATATAGTACTATTTTGGTTGTTACATTCAGAATCATAGATTGGGCCAAATTCTTCTTCATCGATTTTGTTATCTTGAGTAATGCTCCAGACATCGATACTCAAGCCAAATTCTGCACTAGGAGCCCAAATAAAACCGACATTCCATGATTCTGACTCTTCAGGCTCTAAGTCAGGGTTACCTGCAAATTCAATATTATAATCAAGTGCCTCGCAATCTAATCCTGTAGCATCACATCGGTAGTTGTCTTTAAAAAACTGACTCTTTTCTGATGGACCAAGGCCAACTTGTGCTAAAGAAGGCGCTCTAAAACCTTGCGCCCAAGAACCACGAACTGTGATCTCATCGTTTGGCGCCCAACGCAGAGCTACTTTTGGATTTGTTGTTGTACCAAAATCGCTGTAATCATCATAACGACCTGCTAATTGCAGTTCAAGGTTGTCAGCGAGTGGAATTGAAAACTCGATATAGGCGGCGTATTGTTCGCGATCTGCAGACGCTGATACAGCTTCAGTACCAAATATTAAGCCACGTTGAAATTGATCATCAGGGATATCATTTACATCTTCTTCACGGTACTCAATACCGGCGGCCATCATTACAGCTTCGCCACCAAAACTAAACGCTTCACCAGTAATATTAGCATCAAAAGAGGTCATATGAGACTCACCGCGACGTACTAAGCTGGTTGTGATTCGGTCAATTACAGCAGGATCGTTATAAGTGCCGCCAAATGGATTATAGTTGCCAGCATCAATTTCTTGTTGTAGAAAGTCGGTGCGTACCCAGCCTTGTGTGCGATCTCCAGTTTGTAGCGATTTACTACGCCCTTTTTGTACCGCAGTTTCCCAGCTCCAATCGTTTATTTCGCCTTTTAAGCCCGCTACAAAACGCAGCGTATCGGATTCAATATCCCATTGACGGGCCCCAGCATCCACAGTCCTAAAATAATTAATCCCTACGTCTTGACCAAAAGGATTATTAGGATGGTTTGCCGGGACAGTTAAACCTGCGGCTTTATCTAATGGCGTTGGCGCGCCCATGGCAACCGAGCTATTATGTTGCACTGCCATTTCTAAAAATGCGGTAATGTCATTATCAAAATTATACTCAAACTGCGAAATAGCCCCAATGCGTTCAGATGCTGGTGAAATATAGCCATAAGGACCATAATCAAAAACACAGCTATTACTGCTACTTACGCGATCTGCTGGACAGTTTGGATCGGCCATTTGAACGCCATTAACATCGAATGATCCTGGAAAACCACGTGATGAGCGGAAATCTTCACCGCCATATGGCGCTTGGTTAGCAGTGCCAAGGCTGCCCATTTCATCAGAAGAAAGAGATGTGTTTTTAAAGTAATCGATAATAACAGATGCACTACTTTTTTCGCTTGTAGTACCCCAAACTAGGCTTGCTGTTGTTTCTTCATAATTTGGACCATCAGTACCGCCATAGCCTAAATTAATTTCAACACCATCAATATCTTTCTTTAAGATAACGTTAACTACACCCGCTACTGCATCTGAGCCATAGATAGCTGAAGCGCCATCTTTTAGTATATCGATACGCTCAATAGCAGAAACAGGAATACTGTTAATATCGACAAACGAGTTGGTGATACCTTCAGCAAAGGCACTAATTGATACACGGCGACCATTGATCAGTACCAGTGTTGCATCAGCTCCTAAGCCACGTAAGCTTACTGCTGCTGAACCGTTAGCGGTTGAATCTTGGTTGTTACCACGAGTAGAAAAAGTACCGCTGCCTGCTACTGGCATTCTTTCTAGAAGTTGCTGTAAATTATCGTAACCCATGTTTTCGATTTCAGCCCTACCGATTGATTGTACCGGAGAAGGCCCTTCAATATCAGTTCGCTTAATACGAGAACCAGTAACCTGAATTCGCTCTACTTTATTAGCTTCTTCAGCGGCGTATGTTGTTGTTGTAAAACCTGCTGATAATGCGAGTGTTGCGCCCACAATAATACTCGGTGTAAATGCAGTTAATTGCTTCATCCTTAAGTCCTTGTTGATATGTTATTAAATTATTTGCTTAATAAGCGCGGATATTAATATCATGTAACTTAAGTGTTAGCAATTGGCTTAACTTGTGATTTAAGTATTAGTTTTAATGCTTTTTTGTGGGTTTTATGACCTTATTTACACTTTATTTTTTAGGTAAAACTAAGCGTGAATAGGGCATAGGGTTAATAATTGTTATATAGCTAGATGAAGCCATGTGTGGAATAGCTAATGATTAAAATAATTTGTAATAATTTATTTCTATAAATTAAAACTTATGTTTGTTTTTCTGCTTTTAATTTATTCAATTATGTAATACCAATTCGCAATAATACTTAATCAATTTGAGGAGTTAAAGTTGATGCTAAAGGTATTGAATTTTTCTGATTTACGACTGCATAGATACAGGAGGTGGGGTAATGCAGGAGTAATTGCTGATAATGGCTAAGTAATACCAACCTGCATAAATCTTTGATCAATTTAACGAATTAAATTGCACTATAACGTCGTTAAAAATTTTTTATTTACGACTGCATGGATGCAGGAGGTAGAGCAATGCAGGGAGCAATTGCCGAGAACAACTAGATACAAAAATTTTTGCCTAGTTCTAGCGTAATTTTCTTAACGTTAAATAGACCCCATATATAAGCAGATTGGTATAACAAGTTTTTGTCTTGTTATCGACACCATTTTCTATCTCATAATAGATTACTTAATTAAGCGAATTGGTATTTTTTGAGTTTTATATAGGTGAAATTAAAAACGCCTAATAAATTAGGCGTTTTTAATTATGCTTTATGCTTCATTAAGCGTTCTTTTTCACGCGACCAGTCTTTATCTTTACCGTCTTCGCGTTTGTCGTGTAGCTTTTTACCCTTTGCTAGATGAAACTCAAGTTTTACCCAGCAGTTTTTCCAGTACATCGCTGTAGCTATTAAAGAATAGCCATCGCGCTCTGTAGCACCGAATAAACGGTCAAGTTCGCGTCTGCTTAATAGCAATTTACGATAACGTAGCGGGTCGCAAATTACATGGGTCGACGCACTAATAAGTGGCTGAATTTGACTGCCAAGTAAAAATGCTTCGCCATTTTTAAGATGAATATAAGTTTCTGTGATATTTACTTTACCAGCTCGGATACTTTTAACTTCCCAGCCTTGTAGTTCAACACCCGCTTCAAACTTATCGTGTAAAAAATACTCATGTCGCGCTTTTTTGTTTAGCGCGATGGTATTACTTGTCGATTTTGATGAATTTTTCTTAGCCATAGTGCCCTATAATATACGTAATGTGAGATGTTTTACATCGATTTTTTTAATAATGCTTTTAAAAATTTAGCTTTAATTTAAGCAGCATGAAAATTTGGGGAAACGCGCAAAGCTTGCTAAAATTCGCTCACACAGTTGGGAGTGAGTATGCCACAAATAGAAAAAAGTGCGCTGGTTATGTACAGCACTAAAGAGATGTTTGATCTAGTTAATGATGTAGAAGCTTATTCACAGTTTTTACCAAATTGCTCAGACTCAAAAATTGTTTCACAGCACGATAATAACATGACCGCGAGTTTAGAAATATCTAAGGCGGGTATAAAAAAGTGGTTTACCACCGAAAACACCTTTGTTGATGAACAAACCGTGTTACTGCGCCTTGTTGATGGTCCGTTTAAGACGTTAAAAGGGCGCTGGCATTTTCAAGCGCTTGATACTAAAGCGTGTAAAGTACAGTTAGAGTTAGAGTTTGAATTTTCGAGTAAATTAGTAGAGCTCGCTTTTGGTAAGATTTTTAATGATGTAGCCAAAAATATGGTGAGTGCATTTACTCAGCGTGCAAAGCAGGTTTATGGAGCGCGGGTATGATTAATGTTGAGGTAGTATTTGCATTACCGACCACGGCCACGTGTTTATCAATTGAAGTGCCACAAGGGACTACAGTAGAGCAAGCTGTTATTCAGTCTGGCATTATTGAAAAATGCCCTGAAATAGATGCTACATCGCTAACGTTAGGTGTCTGGAATCGAACTGTAAAAGCTAACTATGAGCTAAAAGATGGTGACCGTATAGAAATATACCGCCCATTAATTGCAGACCCTAAAGATGCGCGCAGAAAGCGTGCTGAAAAAGCAAAAGATGAAGGTAGGGCAAATAAAATAACCGGTGGACGTCCAATAGAGCGGTAATTATTTATACCAATCTGTTTATATATGGGGTCTATTTAACGTTAAGAAAATTACGCTAGAACTAGGCAAAAATTTTTGTATCTAGTTGTTCTAAATAAAAAATTTTTAACGACGTTATAGTGCAATTTAATTCGTTAAATTGATCAAAGATTTATGCAGGTTGGTATTACTTATAGATACTAAAAAGGTGAGCATTGCTCACCTTTTTATGAATACCAAATAGCGTATTATTGCTCTAGAGGAGTGTTAAAGTTTTCAGGTTGGTCATAATCACCTGAGATTGAAACTAACTTTTCATTTTCAAAGTTAATTACTAACTCTTTATTTTGTTCGTTTTTACGGCCTTTATTGAAGCTGTAAATATAACGCCAAGTATTATTATCAAAGGCGTCCTCGGCAATAGGTCTACCTAATACATAAACAACTTGCTCTCGGGTCATGTTTACACGAAGTTTTTCAACATCAGATTGCTCTAAAAAGTTGCCTTGTGGGATGTTAATTCGATATACCCAGCTAGAGCAACCTGCTGCTGAGCTAAGTGTTAAAGCGACGATAAGCCAAAGAGAAAAAGTTTTTAACGACTGCATTGTTAGTTGTGATCCTTATTTTTTATAATCTGCATGATACCGATTAGTCACTGAAGGTAAAACCCTTTTAAGCAATTGTTTTGTGTTAAGGGCGTTAAGGTAATGATTTGACCACTAATAATGAAAAAAGTTTACAACACATCGAAACGAATATTTTAAAAACTGAGTCCATTTGGTTTTTATATATAGTTGAAACGCGATTAGGCCATTGGTACACAGGGATCACGACTAATGTTGAAAAACGCTTTGCAACTCATCAAGCTGGTAAAGGGGCTAAAAACCTTAGAGGAAAAGGGCCTCTTTTACTTATCCATCAACAACAAGTAGGTAATAAAAGTGAAGCAAGTAAGCTTGAGTATCAATTAAAAAAGCTCCCTAGAGCTAAAAAGGAAGCGTACGTTTTAGCGTTTAATAGCGGCGATAGTGAAAACGCTTAGCTTGTTGAAATTAAGTATATTGGTTGTGAGCAAAAACTATCTTTGAATATAGTTTTTGCTCATAGCAGACGTGCAGTACTATAGCTACTTAGCGGTGTTTTTCAAAGGTAGCTACAAGTGCATCAAGTGTTTGTGCGCTGTTTGCTAAGTCTCGAATAGCTTGCTCTGTATTGATTTGTTCGCTCATTGCTTTATCGCTAATTTCGCTAATCTGCTCAATATTACGACTTACATCGGCAACCACATTACTTTGCTGCTCAGTTGCAGTCGCTATGAGCGTAGCCATATCATTTATCTCATTGGCTGTTTCGGTTATCGTATCGAGTAATTCTACTGAGTTCTGCATAGCACCAACGCTTTGCTGTGCTTTATCTTTCGATTGACCAATATCGTTAACTACATCGTCAGATATTCTTGTAAGTTCTTCAATCATAGATTGGATTTCGGTAGTTGATTGCGATGTACGGTTTGCCAGTGCACGTACTTCATCAGCAACAACAGCAAAACCGCGTCCGTGTTCACCTGCGCGAGCAGATTCAATAGCCGCATTTAAAGCAAGTAGATTAGTTTGATCCGATATACCTCTAATTGAGTCAACAATACTTGCTATATCTACAGTTTTTTTAGAAAGTAAAGTAACTTGCTCTGTAATGCCATCAATATCGCTGGCAAGGGCTGAGATAGTTGCTTGGCTTTGTAATACTTGGTTGTGGCTCTGAATTGTATTTTCGCGGCTGCTATCGGTTAACTTAGCTGTATTTGCAGCACTTTGCGCTATTTCTTGCACTGTCGCGCCCATTTCATTTATGGCGGCTGCGACAGAGATTGTTTGCTCTTTTTGGTGATCTATTGCTTGAGAGTTTCGTTTGGCTTGTTCAAATACATGATCAGAGCTTTGACGTATATCGTGGCTTTCGCTGGCAACCTGAGTAATGGCTGTTTCTATTTTATTAATAAACTGATTAAAGCCATTACTTAGGTTGTTAAGCTCTGGTTGGTTTGATTCTGGTAAGCGATACGCTAAGTTTGCATCGCCAGAGCCTAGGCGTGAAAATAACTCAGCCATTTTAGAAAGTGGAGATGAAAGTGAGCGAGCAAGTAAATAACTGATTAAACTCGCAACCAATGCTGTAATTACCGTAAAAGTAAATATTTGCCATTGCAGGGTATTTACACTTGCGAAAACTTCACTTTTTGGCACTTGAGCTACAACATATAAATCGGTATTTTTGATTGGCGTAGCAGCGATAAGAGTGGGTTCGCCATTTAAGCTGATTTCTTCTAGCGCAAAGCCATTACTATTAAATAGTTGGCTGTGGATATTTGTAGTATATAAATCATCAATATTTGCTTTAGCTACTTTACTTGCATCTTTATGAAGCTGAATCAATCCACTTTTATCTGCAATGAATACAAAGCCTGTTTGCTCAATTTTAAATTGCTGTAATAGCTTTTGCATATCAGTGATGCTTTTTGCAAGGCCTGCTAAACCAGTACCATTAGCCTGCTGATGATTTATAAACATTTTTACATCATTGGCTGATTCTTGATAAATACTTATAGAGTAAGGTTGCTTTGATTGCTTAAAAGCAAAAAACCAGCCATCGGCTGCATCGTTTTTTAACACACGCAAAAAACCATGCTGATTCCAATACTGTGCAGTGTCTCTATTTGCCCAAGATGCGGTGGCTAAATCGTATTGCTGGGCAACGCGATTTAACTCTTTTAATAGTAAGGTATCGTCTTGGTTGTTTGATTGAGCCCATTGTAAAATAAATTCATTCGATGATAGTTGCTGAGCAGCACCGAGTAACTCGTTGATTTCACCGCCTATGTGATTGCTGATTGTTTGCAGTTTACTAGGGAGCTCTGACTCAATCATACGTTGCTCAATTATATCTTCTGAGCTGTATAAAGAGGTCAAGCCAATAAGCGCGGCTACACATATAGCAATAGCACTGCCTAAAGCTGTGATTTTTTGAGTAATAGAAAGGTTTTGTATCGTCATGATATTAATTAATTTTACAACTGAGTAGAGGACTATATTAGCACATTATTTATTTTGATCTAAATATTGCCTATAAAGAGATGGATAGAAGGTAGCGTTGGATGATTAAAGTTTTATGAATGAGTATAAAAAAGCCCACATGTAAAACATATGGGCTTGGTTTCTAACAAGCGAAACATTTATTGCTTAGGGTTAAACAATTTTTTTCATTGCTGACATGTAGCCACGTAATTTAGCACCTACTTTTTCAACTGGGTGTTCGCGCAGTGCGGCATTGATTTGAATTAATGTTTGGTTATCAACTTGGTTACTGTGCTCGCCAAGGCCTTTACCAATAATGTCGGTATCAACGTTTTTCATAAAATCAGCTAATAGTGGTAAACATGCATGGTTATATAAGTAACAGCCATATTCTGCAGTATCAGAGATAGTACGGTTCATTTCGAAAAGCTTTTTACGCGCAATAGTATTGGCGATTAATGGCGTTTCATGTAATGACTCATAGTAAGCTGATTCTTCAATAATACCTGCCGCAGTCATGGTTTCAAATGCAAGTTCAACACCTGCTTTAACCATGGCTACCATTAAAATACCGTTATCAAAAAATTCTTGTTCTGAGATTTCTACATCGCCAGCAGGGGTTTTTTCAAAGTTAGTTTCTGCTGTTTCTGCGCGCCATTTAAGTAAGTTTACGTCATCGTTATTCCAGTCTTCCATCATAGTGCGCGAGAAGGTCCCGTCGATGATGTCATCTTGATGCTTGTTATAAAGTGGGCGCATAATTAATTTAAGTTCTTCACTTAGTTCAAACGCTTTTACTTTTGCAGGGTTTGAAAGGCGGTCAAGCATGTTAGTAACGCCACCGTACTTAAGTGCTTCGGTAATTACTTCCCAGCCGTATTGAATTAGTTTTGATGCATAACCAGCATCAATGCCTTTTTCTACCATTTTATCAAAACATAAAATAGAGCCTGTTTGTAACATGCCACATAAAATGGTTTGCTCGCCCATTAAATCAGACTTAACTTCAGCAATAAATGATGATTTAAGTACACCTGCGCGATGTCCGCCTGTTCCAGCTGCATAGGCTTTTGCTTGTGCTAAACCAAGACCTTGAGGATCATTTTCTGGATGTACTGCAATTAATGTTGGTACACCAAAGCCACGTTTGTATTCTTCACGTACTTCAGAACCAGGACATTTAGGCGCAACCATGATTACGGTAATATCTTCACGTACTTGCATGCCTTCTTCAACAATATTAAAACCGTGAGAGTAGGCAAGTGTAGAGTCTTTTTTCATAAGTGGCATGATTGCACTTACTACTGCAGTATGTTGCTTATCTGGTGTTAGGTTTAATACTACGTCGGCTGTAGGAATTAATTCTTCGTATGTGCCTACTGTAAAACCGTTTTCAGATGCATTTAAAAATGATTGGCGACGCTCAGAAATAGCTGATGCGCGTAATGTATAAGAAACATCTAAACCAGAATCACGTAAATTTAAGCCTTGGTTTAAACCTTGTGCGCCACAACCTACAATAACCAGCTTTTTACCTTTAAGTGCATCAACGCCATCAGCAAATTCGCCTGCGTCCATAAATTCACATTGCGCTAATTGCGCTAATTGTTCGCGTAAAGGTAAGGTATTGAAATAATTCGCCATTGTTAGTGTCCTATAAAGTCATGTTTGTTAGATGCGCAATGTTTATTGCGCTTACAAACACCATATGTAAAATCGTTGCTTGCGTAAAATGATATATTTGAATTAAAGTGTTTCATAATATGAAATACAGGATTAGGTATGGATCATAAACATTTAAACTACTTTTTAGCGTTGGCTAAAACACTCCACTTTGGGCGTGCAAGTGAGCTTTGCCATATAAGTGCACCGACTTTAAGCCGCAATATAAAGTATTTAGAGGAGGAAGTAGGTGTCGCATTATTTATACGTGATAACCGCAGTGTTAAATTAACGCGAGAAGGTGAGTCGTTTATTGATTACGCGACAGCAACGCTTGCTAATTGGCAGCGCTTTAAAGCGAATGTAAAAGATCCACAGCAACATATTTACGGAAAAGTAAGTATTTATTGCTCGGTTACTGCATCCTATAGTTTTTTACATCAAATATTAGAGCAACTTCGTGCGCAGCATCAGTATATAGAAATAACATTAAATACAGGAGATCCTGCACTTGCTATAAACCGCGTGTTAGATGGACACGAATTAATGGCTATTGCAGCTAAGCCAAGTAAATTACCGACGCAAATTGCTTTTGTTGATATTGGTCACTCTCCGCTATTATTAATTGGCCCAAAAATTCAATGTCCGATCACACAAAAGCTAACACAAAATGGTGATGATATTAATTGGTCTGATTTGGAATTTATTGTGCCAGAGCAAGGCTTTTCTCGCCAAAGATTAGAACACTGGTGGCGTAAAAATAATATTCACGGAAAAATTTACGCCCAAGTTGCTGGGCACGAAGCAATGGTCTCTATGGTGAGCTTAGGATTAGGTGTCGCAATGGTCCCTAAAATAGTGTTAGATAACAGCCCTCTGCAAGATAAAGTACAAATACTAACACCAAAAATGCAAGCGCCTGATGGGTTTGATATTGGTTTGGCAGTATTAAGGAAAGAGTTAAATGACCCTGCAATCAGTGCGTTGTGGAATATTGCGCAAACTTTAGAGGCAAAAGCGATTTAATATGCACAGAAAACAAGCAAGTTAGTTAAATGGTATGAATATAGGTTGCGTATAAGTTTACTATTACTTAACATTGAGCGCTAATAATAAAAACAATGACGCTTGAGAGTTTATTTATGAACCACGCAGTATCACTTGCTCATTCTGCCCAATGCCTAAAAAAGGCGATTCCTTTGATGGTAAAGTACCGTATGCCGGTAACCCCTATCAACTATGCAATTTGGTACTGTTACATTCAAGGAAGCAACCCTTCACTAAATGCTGAATTAGACCATGTTATTGCTGAGCAAAAAACATGCTCACAAGACAAAGCAAAAGAGATTTTTGACAAATTTTTAACGCAAGACGATCTCGCTTTTTTTCAAGAAATAACTGAAAAATTTCATACAACTATGGAACAAGTTCAGCAGGATATAAGTACAACGCTTGATCACTCTAAAAGTTTTACAACAAGCTTAGTTGACTCACAAAACGAGTTGAATATGCTTGTTGATGTAAGCTCTTACAATGAGATACTAGGTTGTGTTGAGCGTTTAACTGACGATTCTATTGCAATGCAAGATTATGCTCGAGAATTTCAAACTAAGTTAGCCATTGCTTACAATGAAATAAAAGATTTAAAAGAAGCACTAAATATTTCAAAAGAAGTTGCCGATACCGATACACTTACTGGTTTTTATAACCGAGGTAAGTTTGATCTAGATATTGTAAATTTTTGCTTTGAATACTCAGAGCAAGCACAAGAAGATTCTCTTGCTGTTCTTATTATGTTTGATATTGATCACTTTAAGCGCTTTAACGATGACTTTGGTCATCAAAAGGGTGATGAAGTACTTAGATTAGTTGCCAAAAAAGTAAGAGAGAATACAACTGAAGCTGAAAATGTATATAGATATGGCGGCGAAGAGTTTTGCATAACAGCCTATTTTGACACTATTAACGATATAATAGCGTTTGCAGATTGTATTCGTTTAGCTATTGCAAAATTGGCGATTCGTAAAAAGCATGATGTGACTGCAAAGCGTGCTATTTCAGCAAGTTTTGGTTTAGCAATTTTACGCCCGTTTACTAATAGCTCTGTTTTAGTTGAACGTGCAGATAGAGCCTTATACATTGCCAAAACACATGGACGAAACCGTATAGAAATAGCACCTGATATTTAACAAGTATTAGATGCTTGATCTCGATTAAAGCCGCCTAATTTAGAGTAATAATATCAACATCGTTAACCTAGTCGGCTACAAAGGTAATAAAGTAGGTTTGTAACGTGTTAGCACCTTGTAGCCTCTATTTAGATAATGGCCTTTCGTCGTTGTGTCTGATTTTAAAAGTACCTTAAAGTACAGTTTCGGAAAGATAAATAACCTGCGGAAACATAAAGATTAACATTTTCGTATACAAATTGTGAATAATTGTAACCAGCTAGAGCTAGTTTAAAAAGACCTTGCTAGTATGGGGAACTCACTTATTTTATTACTTTGATGTACGCTGATGCGCTATTCTCTCTCATTATTAACTGCTCTATGTTTTAGCACTTTGTTTGCTTGCTTTTCGCTGCATGCAACGCAAACTAGTGAACATACTGACGATTATACAGAGCAAGATATAGCAACCGATCGCCTACATTTGAGTTTAAGTATAGGGGCTGGAGTTATAACTAACCCTTTGCATGGTGGAGATAATATTCCGCTCGTGCTTATTCCTCAAGTTGCGTTTTATGCAGAACAATGGTTTTTTGATAATGGTCGCCTTGGCTATTCATTTATACAATCCCCAAAACATCACTTTAACCTAGTTAGTGAACTTAACTCTGAGTCTCGCTTTTTTATAGATTGGCATCCTAAAAATGTATTTACACTACAAAGTAGTGCACTCAACAATCAGTTTGTTATGCAAGATGAAGCCTCGTCCTCTCGCTATGTTGATATTGATGATTTGCACAAACGGCACATTGCACTGGATGCGGGTATTGCATATCACTATGTAAATGAAGGCCATGTTTTTTCGGTTCAGGCCCTACATGATATAACCGATGTTTATCGAGGTGCACGCGCAGCATTGCAGTGGCAGTATCACACTGTGCTTGGAAAGCTCAAAATAAAGCCAACACTTGGGATAAACTATAAATCAGCGGAACTAAATAGCTATTTTTATGGACTTAAAGAGGATGAGACCCAGTTTGGTAAAATAGACGTTGGTAGTAGTTGGCAACCTTATGCTAAAATCGACGCCCGTTGGCCACTGAGTAAGGCTGACTCTATTCGTTTTCATGTAGCATATTACGACTATTCGGCTATGGATGGCAGTCCGCTTTTTGAACGTACTTATTCAATGACTGCATTTATAGGATTCGACCGTACTTTTTAATATGAAGTATTCAATATTAGTTGTGTTTATGGCCACTTTTTTTAGTGGCTTTAGTAAGGCACAACCCCCTGTTTTTAATGTTTCTCCAAAAGTCTGCGTCGTTTCAGAACAGCAGGATTTTTGCGATCTTGATTTACAGTTTAAATGGCAATTAAACGCCTATAGTGATGTCTGTTTGTATCAGCAAGAACAACTGCTTCAATGCTGGCAGCAGCAACTTTCAGGGCAATTTAATTATAAAGCGCGTGTTCAGGTGGAGACCATATACTCCTTAATCAATCCTCATACGGGTGTGTTAATAGCAAAAACACAGGTTGAAGTACAAAGCGCCCATGCTAAAAAAAATAGGCGTAGGCTTCGCTCTCCGTGGAGCTTTTTTTAATTTAGGAGCAACTAATGCCAAAAATTTTACTTGTTGAAGATGATCTCGGTTTACAACAACTAACAAAAGATTACCTTGAACATAATGGCCTTGAAGTCGCAGTGTTAGACCGCGGTGATGAAGTGTTTAATTACCTAGAAAACAATACACCCGATTTAATGATTTTAGACGTTATGCTGCCTGGTAAAGATGGCTTTAGCGTTTGCCGCCAAGTGAGAGATAAATTTACTCTGCCAATTTTAATGTTAACAGCTAAAGGTGAAGACTTTGACCAAGTACTTGGTTTAGAGCTTGGCGCTGATGACTACGTAATAAAACCAGCAGAGCCACGTGTATTATTAGCGCGAATTAATGCATTACTTCGTCGTGGGCAACCAATCGTAAAATCTAGTGAAGAACTTCAGTTTGGTGATTTAGTTATTGATAAAACAAGTCGCATTGTAAAGCTAAGTGATTCAGAGATTGTATTAACATCACACGAGTTTGAGCTACTATGGTTATTAGCATCAAATGCGGGCGAAGTACTAAGTAGAGAGCATGTGCACCAACATATGATTGGCCGTCAATACGATGGACTTGATAGAACTGTTGACGTACGCGTATCACGAATTCGTAAAAAATTAGGCGATAACAGCGATAAGCCGTATCGTATAAAAACTGTATGGGGACAAGGCTATTTATTTGTTTCTGATGCGTGGGATCTTTAGAACTATTTAAGGTTAGTCGGCTTTAATGGGAAAACTGTTTACCAGCTTATACTTATACATCATCGTTTCTTTGTTTGTAGTAAGTGGTGTTATAGAGCAGTTGTGGCCTTATGAAGAGTCGCAACAGCAAGTTCTCTTAGACGATGAGTTTGGGCAATCACTCTGGTTGCTCTCACAAACCCCCAATGGTCTTAAAAAGCTAAAACATAACTTTGAAAGTAAAGTGATTGATAGACGCGATTTAATACTCCCTCAAAAACAACAATCGCAGCTCGATAAAAACCACTACTTATACTTATATGATAAGCAACAACGCATTGTTTGGTATGTAGATATTAGTAATGACTCGTTACTTCAAGTAGGGCCGGTTGGTGTGTTAACGCAGCAATCATCTTCTGTTTGGCCCTATTTATTACTCCTTATTGTTGTAGGTATACCAGTTGGGCTATGGAGCTTTTTACTGTGGCGCGATTTTGCAAAGCTTCGTAAAGCATGTGAAGCGGTAGAGGGTTTACAAGATTTTCAGTTAAATGATTCTTCTAAGTCTTTCTTTTTACCTATCACCGATACATTAAAGGTAATGCAGCAACGTATTGAGTTTTTACTTAGTGCGCAGCAAGAGCTTACTTCATCGGTATCGCATGAATTTAGAACGCCACTAGCACGTTTAAAGTTTGCAATTGTCATGCTACAAGAACAAATACTTGATGAAAAAGGCGAAAAATACCTAACAAACATGCAAACAGACATTAGTGAGCTTGAGTCACTAGTTTCTGAAATGCTTGAATACGCGCGATTAGACTCTCAACAACCCAGCCTACAGCCAATAAATTGTGATCTAGTTGGGTTGGTAAAAACAACCGTTGAAAAGCTAAATTTTGAGGCGCGAACAACGCTCTCTACACATCTTCCTGATCATTTAAACTATTATTGCGATAGCCATTTTATGGCGCGAGTATTTCAAAATTTAATTGGGAATGCGCTCAAGTATACACATCAACAGGTTAAAATTTCCCTGAAACAAGAGACAAATCACATCGTATTGATTGTTGAAGATGATGGTGAAGGTGTTGACCCGGCTGAGCGAGAAAATGTATTTAAACCTTTTACTCGCCTAGATAAAAGCAGGGGCAAAGGTAGCGGTGGTTTTGGTTTGGGTCTCGCTATAGTTGCTAAAATTGTGTTGTGGCATCAGGGTAAGTGCATAGTTGAAAGCTCAAGTTTAGGCGGAGCAAAATTTGTTGTATGTTTACCTCTCACATTAAAGATATAAAAAAAGCGCCTAAAGGCGCTTTTTTTGCGGTTAAAAACCAAAATCAACAAGTAGCAATATAATAGACCGCGTACCTTCAAAAAAGTTCTCAACTATTTTGTTTTTTTTCAAGTAATGGCATTAGCATTTGTTCAAGGCCATTTAGTTTTACTTCGTACATCATCGCAAGTTGGCTACCTAGCTTTGAATCTGGAAACCCTTGCTTGTTAAACCACACCAAATAAGGTTCTGGCAGAAGCAATAACGGGCGTCCTGCATATTTCCCAAACGGCATTATGGTATTAATAGCTATTTTTAGTTGTTTTGGATCCATAAAAACTACTTATGTATTTAAAGTATGTGTAAGTGTAAGGGATTTTAGAGATATAAAATAGGCTGTGACAGGCAAGAAACAGCCTATTTTGCGAGGGAGTAGGCCCTCTAATTTAATGATTTTATGTTAATTAATATAAACCTAGTTGAACATCAATTAGCTGGGATCTAATTAAGTTATTATTAGAACATGGGTTCTTATTTAACCAACATCGCTAGTCTACCTGTTTTTTATTGCTATGGAGAATTGGCTTGTAAAGGAATGTAAATAGAATTGCTTTTTATTTAAAAGCTAATAACAAAGCCTTAATTTTTTAAGGCTTTGTTATTTATGAACGTCATAAAAAGAGGTTATTCGTTGAACAGTTCTTGTTTAACATGCTCTGCAAAACCACTACCGGCCTCTAGGTAGAAGTTATAAGTAGAGTGAACACCCATTTCTTCTAGTTCTTTTTGCTGATCAGGGTAGTTTGCAATAGCTGTTACTTGGCCTTTATAACCAGAGGCTTGTAGCTGCTCTAGAGCAAAGATATTTTGCATATGCTTTGGCATTGCAAGCATAACCATTTCTACTTGTGAGTGATTTACTCGTTGCCAAAAGTCAGGGTCGGTTGCATCAGCAATTAATACGTTGCGCCCTCTGTTAACGTGTTTGTCCACCACCTCAGGTTTTATATCTATACCTGCAACAACATTTGGGTGAGTCGCGTTGATAGTCTCATAAGCACCGGTACCAATACGGCCCATACCAAAAATGACTATTTTAGTATCGTTAAGGTTAACGGGTAGCTCCTCAGCTAAACGTGTTTTACTTTCGAATTTTAATAGCCAGTGCTCTATTTTTACGTATAACTCGTTTGAACGCTTATTAAGTGGCGAAGCAATTACAAAAGTAATAGAAACGGCAATTGCCATTACAGCGAGCCACTCAGAGGTGATCATGCCAGTAGTTGCTGCCACTGCACATACAATTAATCCAAACTCACTGTAGTTAGATAAACTAAAAGCGGTAAGTAACGATGTACGCGCGCGTAGTTTAAATACGTTAGTGAACACATAATAAAGCGCTATTTTAATAGGTAAAACTAAAACAAGTATAATGGCAACAATTAGTGAGTTAGTAGTTAGCTCTGCGCTTAAACCAATACTTAAGAAGAAACCGACTAACAATATGTCTTTTAAATTAAGCAGAGATTTTGATAGCTCGCCTGCTTTTTTGTGAGGGGCAAACATCATTCCTATTATTAGTGCACCTAAATCGCCTTTTAGGCCTGCAAATTCAAATGCATGATACCCAGCGACCAGAGCAAAGAAAAAACCAAATAATGGTAATAGTTCGCCATGTTTTGAGCGATTTAATACGCCATACATTACTGGGCGCAACAAAGGTAGGGCAATTATTAATGCAATTGCCCATACATTTGGGACTTTGCCGGTACTAATAGCTAAAAAGATAACGGCAAAGATATCTTGCATTACTAATATACCAATGGCTATTTTGCCGTGTAGGCTTGCCATTTCTCCGCGCTCTTCAAGTACTTTTACTGCAAATACAGTGCTTGAAAAACTAAGTGCAAATCCAACCAATAAAGCACTTTGCCAACTTAAATCAACAAACAGTGGAATGGCGAAAACACCAAGCAGCAACATAAAGCCACTAAATAATGCACTACTAAAAATAATATGTAGAGTTGCAGGCGCCCACACTTGAGGTTTAATTAAGCTGTTTACCTTTAGCTTTAAACCAATACTAAAAAGAAGAAGGGTAACACCAAGAGCTGCAATTGTTTCGAGCAATTCGGTGCTTTTATAACCCGATAAATTTAAAGCAAAACCTGCTAGTAAAAAGCCAATAAGAGGAGGTAGTTTTAATTGATAAACAGCAAAACCACAAACAAACGCGGCGGCAAAATAGATTAGTTCCATAATTCTTAATATCACTTCATTTGGGATTGCAGTGTAACGAAAAATTTATACCATTGAAAATAAAAATAGACCTAAAAATGAACGCGCCTAATCAATTACTTGCCCAACCACGTATAAAAAATGCACATTAAACACGTATTTAATCGTAAATAGTATGTAAATAACATTTTTTCACTGACAACCGCTTTTAAATATGGTTAAGATGCAATAACGAAGAAGTTTAAGCCGGAGCAAATAATAGAGTCGCTCAGCTTAAGGAGAAATATATGTTTAAAAAGATTTTAGCGTCGGTAGGTATTGGTGCTGCAAAAGTAGACACTATTTTAGAAACTGAACACCTACAGCCTGGTCAGCTTTTTAACGCACAAATAGTCATTACCGCAGGTGATGTTAGCCAAGAGATTGCAGGGCTAGACTTATTATTAATGACCCGTGTAAAAGTGGCGGGTGATGATGGCGATTATTTTACTAATCATGTGATTGACCAATGGCGAATTACTGATATTGGTACAATTGAGCCTGGTGAAGTTAAAAATATTCCTTTTGAAGCACGCCTTCATTCTGAAACACCTATTACAGAAATCAATGCAGGTTATAATCAATCACATGTATGGCTAGAAACAGGCTTAGACATAGACTTAGCACTCGACCCAACAGATAAAGACCATTTACACATTTACCCTAATGAAGCCGTTAAAACATGTATGCAGGCAATGGAAAGATTGGGTTTTAGTTTGATGAAAGCGGATGTAGAAAAAGGTCACTTACGCGCATCTACTTTTCAGTCGTTATCTGGTTGTTATCAAGAACTTGAATATAAGCCAAATAGTCGTAGCTTATTTGGTATTCAAGAGATTGAATTATCATTTGTACCAGAGGCACATAAAACCCATGTACTAATAGAACTTGATAGAGCCTTTAGAGGCGATGGTTATGTAGATTTAACCATAGAGCATGACCATGTAAATTTATCGCAGTTGTGTGATCAGCTAGAGCGCTTATTTACTTAATATAAACTAACAAGTGAATAATTTTATTAAACCCGGCCTAGGCTGGGTTTATTGTTTATAGGATTTAATAATATGCAATTTGAATGTGAGCAATTTGACTCTCTCGACTCCCTGACTCTTTTTACTATTATGCGCGGACGTGTTGATGTGTTTGTTGTAGAGCAGGCGTGTCCTTACCCTGAGCTTGATGATGTAGATATTGCTTTAAATACAAGGCATTTATATACATTGGATAATGGACAACTACAAACTTACGCGCGATGCTATGAAAAAAGTGCACAATACAGCGCGATAGGGCGCGTGCTTGTAAGTGAAGATGCGCGTGGTAAGGGGTATGCAGGCTTACTTGTAACCGAAGCTATAAATTGTTGTAAGAGGCACTGGCCTGAGCGTGATATTTATATTGGCGCTCAAACTTACTTACTTGAGTTTTATCGCTCTTTTGGTTTTGAAGATTATGGAAATGAATACTTAGAAGACGGTATTGCCCATCAAGATATGATTTTAAAAGTGTTATAAATCAGTACAAATATAAAAAGCTCACAAATGTGAGCTTTTATATTTTAAGCTTAGCTTAGCAAAGAGTGTAAAAACACCATACCAATAGCAAGTGGACACACAAACTTAGTGTACCAAGGCCATATTTTCCAAAACAATGTGTTATGGACCTCAGGATTACCTTCTTTAATTGCTTTAAGTAATGAGCCTCTGTACCAAATCCAGCCTACAAATATACAACACATCAGGCCAAGTAAAGGTTGAGCTACTTTTGTAGTGAGAGTGATTACTAAGCCAAATAAGCTGCTAAGGTTACACACAATTGTAATGCTAACGACAGCGATTAGCGCCCCAATTAACCACGTTGCTTGAACACGTTTCATCCCAAATCGCTCTACGGTGTATGATACTGGCGCCTCTAACATTGAGATAGATGATGTCAAAGCGGCAATACTCATTAACGCAAAAAATGAAAAGCCTACAAATAAACCTACGTCGCCCATACCATCAAATAAAGCAGGGAGTACTTGAAACACTAATGTGTCTTCAGAGAGTAGTTTACCCGTTGTGGCAGAGAAAATTTCAACGCCTTGAGCTTGTGCTACATACATGGCCGGAATAATCAGTAAACCCGCTACAAAAGCTATAAATACATCAATAAGGGTTACATAAGCACCTAAAGAAACAAGGTTTTCTTTTTTGCTAATGTACGAGCCGTAAATAATCATTACGCTAGTACCTAGCGATAAAGAGAAGAAAGCTTGTCCTAGTGCGCTAACTAATAGTTTTGCGTCAAAAATAGATGAAAAATCAGGAACCAAATAGGCTTTTAAACCTTCCATAGCACCATCTTGCGTCATTACATAAGCAATAAGTGCAAATAAAATTCCTAAAAGAGCGGGCATTAATCGTTTAGACCATTTTTCAATCCCGTTTTCTACGCCTCTACTGATAATTGCGACAGTTAGTACGATAAAGACGAGAGTGAATATAACATTTCGAGTAAGTGATTGCTCACTTAGCCATGTCGATGCTGTGTTGGCGCCGACTAAAGTGGCTATGGGCTCAGCTGTAGCACTAAGCATCCAACCTGCAACAATGGCGTAAAAGCTGAGTATAAAGCCAGCACATAAAATACCGCCAAAACCAACAATAAAGGCAAAATGTTTTTGCCATGGCTTATTAGATATTTTTTGAAGTGATGAAACCGCATTTGCTTGGCCATGACGGCCAATCATCAGCTCAGCCATTAAAGCGGGGTAGGCTAAAAAGAACGCAAGCACTAAATATGCGACTAAAAATGCAGCACCGCCATTACTGGCTGTTTGTGTAGGGAATCCCCAAATGTTGCCCAAACCAACGGCAGAACCCGCGGCGGCCATAATAAAACCAAAGCGAGAGCTGAACTCGCCTCTAACTGCGCTCATATTATTGTACTTCTCTATTGTGTGACGGCGCTGACAATCTACTGGAAATGTAAATAAATAAAAAGTGCTTATTTGCTGATACTGCACAATTTAATAAGTAGAGTGTATGTAATATCTATCTGTTTTGATTATTGTTATCGAGACGTTTAAAATAACGAGTTGATTTTGTTTAATAATTGTTAATTACAGTCTGTAAGAATTGCTTTACGGGTTGTGGTGCTGAGCAATAATAAGAGTAAAGCACGCCCCGCCTAATTGATTACTTTTAGTCACTTTAACACTACCGTGATGCCAGTCGGCTACTTTAGCTACAATAGCTAAACCAAGCCCATAACTTTTATCGGCTCTGTTTCGGTGATCTTCTTCTCTAAAAAATGGGCTAAATACGTTACTAAAGTTTTCCCGCGCGATACCTGGGCCGTCATCTTCTACCGTTATTATAAGCTGCTGCTCATGTAACTTTGCGCTTAAGTATATATATTGATTAGCAAAGTCACAGGCATTAGTTAATAAATTAGTAATTGCACGCGCAAGCCAGTGAAGGTCTGCATTTATTATTTCATCAGGGCTATTGAGTTGTACGCTAAGCATTTGCATTTCAAGCTTAGGGGCAAGCTGTATCAAAATATCTTCTAAATAGAGTTTAATATTTGTTGAAGAATAAGTGAGCTTGTTGGCGTTTTGCTCAAGTGTGGCAAATGCTAAATAACTACTAAGCATCGATTCCATATGATCTAAATCATTTTCCATACGCATTAAATACTGTTTTATTTTTTGCTCATCGTGGCTATCTAATGCGGCATCTAAACCAAAACGTAGACACGCAATAGGGGTGCGTATGTCATGAGATAAACTTGAAGCCATTAGTTTGTTTTCAGCGACAAGTTTCTCTATTTGGCTGGCCATGCGGTTAAAGGTGAGCTCTACGTCTTTAATGTAAGTAAAATGCGATACTTTTATTCGGGCTTGAACATTACCTGAGGCAAACTTTTTAGCGGCTTCGTTTAACACAGTTAATCGTTTTGCTAAGGGCGCAATAATAAACCCCATAAAGACACATAAGCCTGCGTAAAATAGCAGGGTAAGTACAATGTCATTATGCTGCTCGATATCAACTATTTTGTCTAAACGCATTGATAAATGAAAAGGGTTTAAAACGGCGCTGCTATAAAGCATATAAAAGCCCTGCTGATCTTCTAAAATCAGTCCACCCGGTGTATGCATTTGTAATAATAAAGATGGTGGTAAAGCAAGTGACTCATTTGGCTTGTAATCAATTAAAATATCAAACTCTAGCGCCAGTTGTTTTACGTAATCGCTGCGCTCAGATGTGGGTATATTAGCTAACTGCTTGCTAAAACCCGTGATCATTTTACTTTGCTGACTAAATTCATCCTGTGGGGTATGCGCCTGCTGACTAAAGGCATCAATAAGCCAGCCTAATACCACAATAGATAAAAGCGCACTGCCAAGAAGCGATATATAAAACTTTTTCATTTATTGATTCATCACTTTATTACCACGCAGTAGAAACAAGTAAATATCCACGACCCCAAATAGTTTTAATCTTTTCTGGATTTTGTGGGTCATCATTAAATTTTTTGCGTAGTGCAGAAATAAGTACATCAACACTTCTATCAAGTCCGTCGTATTCTCTACCTTTGGTTGCTTTAAATACAGCATCACGAGAGACCACTTGGCCCGCATTGCTTGCAAGATAATGAAGCAGTAAATACTCAGCGCTTGATATATTTATGTCTTGCTCGTTAAGTTTTACATTACGAGACTCGGTATCAATACTAAGCGTACCTACTTGAATAACACTTTCGTTAACGTGTGGGGTATTTGGCTCATTGTTTTGGCGAAGGGCTGCTTTTATACGCGCTAGCAATGCACGAGGACGCACAGGTTTCATTATGTAGTCGCTTGCACCTACTTCTAAACCAATGACTTCATCCATTTCTTCATCGCGTGCGGTGAGCATTATAATAGGCGAATTATAAAAGCTACGAAGCTCTCTACACACGCTGATACCATCTTGCCCCGGGAGCATAATATCAAGGAGCACAATATTTGGATTTAACGTTTTTACCTGGCTAACAACTTCGTCACCTCGATGGCAAACATGCGTTGTATAGCCTTGCTCTGTTAAATATTCAGCAACCCATTGAGCAAGTGATACATCGTCTTCAACAAGTAAAATAGTGCCGTAGTTATCCATAAAATATCCTTAATGCGATTGGTATTAAAATAGTCGCCAGCGGCGCTTTTTTTGCCTGTTTTGATATACCCATTGAAGCTTTACTTCGGTAATACTAATTATTTTAGAGGTATTGCTGTCAAATAGTTCAAACGAAATGCTTTGCTGTGAGTCAAAAGCATAATTAAAAGTACCACTTTGTTGTTTAAGCCAACATTGCATTATGTACTTTGAGGTGGCGTCACGTAGGCAGTAATTACCAATAGTAGGTTGCTCCCACGTTAGCGTAACGTCAGCATAGCAATTTCGCCCTTCGCGCAATGCAACGCAGGTGTCGGGTAGTGCGATGAGTGCCTCAGGAGGCTCCTGCGCTTTAACAGTAAAGGTACTGGGGAAGATCAGTAATACACAGATCCATCTAAAATACATAACGTAGGCCTACCTTGGCTTTATGTTGATATCCCTGGGAAATAATTGGGCTGTCGTCAATTTCTTTTGAAAACCATGTGGTAAGCCAACCGGATAAAAACACCCAATCTTGGCTTATTGGGTACTCAGCATGGAACTCAAAAATAATACTAGTACTGGCATTGCTGCTATAAACCGGGCGAAGGCTGGTGGCTTCATCGCTATCAATGCCAAAGTAATAATTGGTAAAGTCAGCAGAGTAGGCGCTTAAACCAACACCAGATCTAAACTCCCAGTTTCGCCATGGCAAAATATGACTAAAAAAGCTGTTTATAACCCAGCCATTGTGCGCGCCAGATACATCATGAAGGTATTCAAAAGAGAACTGTGAGTTTTCAAATCGGCGAGAGAGCCTAAGGCCAACGTCAAAGTCGTAATTACGTTTTTTTATACCTTGGAGTTCTTTTATAACACCATGGTTATAAAATCCTAGGCCTTTCTCGTCAAATCCAGCTTGAGTATTTGTGCCTAATATATCTAAGCCCCAATCAAATTTATCTATAAGGCTGTAACCTATTACAAGGCCGCCACTGAGTTGATTGTGATCAAAATCAAGGTAAAATTTATCGTAGGAAACAGCAAGACTTAAGTCGAGCTCAACGCCTTTATCGTAAGATTCGATACCGACTAGGTAAGAATCTTCAATATAAAAGCCCGCCCCAGCACTCCAATCCCATGCAAAGCCTTGGGTTGGCTCTAACGTATTGTCTGCATAATAGCGGTTACTTGCCATACTCGATGTGCTAAAAATACAGCAAAAAAGCAGTGTTATGCTCAGTAATGTATGGTTAAGCAAAGCGTTTCTCATCCCTAAGGGCCTAATTATTATTTGTTATTAAGCGTAGTATATTGTTAATTCGTTCCTTTAATCTGTAAAAAAATGTAGTAAGTGTAAGCGCAAGCTGGCTAAAACCTACTGAACTTTAATTTTATCGATTAATATACTGCTTAGGTAAAACTGCATCATAGGTGTTAATGCGCTTACTTCTGTTCTGTTACATGGACCGCTAAGCTTAGTAAGGCTAGATAGTTTTGACAATGTTTTGTACTGAGGAATTTGAATATCTTTGCCAAGTCTTTCAATACGAGCTTCATCAGTGTTTTGCTGATGAACAAAAGCAACCACTTCAAGCTCATTTGTTATTTTTTGCTCCTCAGTAAAACTGTAGATTAGTGGTTCGCGATGAAAACTTGCACTGTCGATAGATGATTTAGCAAACCAAACAACATCACCCGACGCTTTGTGTGTAAGACGCATACTAACTTGTGCAAATATTGCAGCGCACTGCTGGGTTGGATATTGCTGTGCAATATTTGAATATAAGGTAAAAGGGTTCTCTGGTTGTTTTATTGCGTACTTGGTATCGTCTGTGAAATTTAAGTCAAGTTGTTGAATAGTAAGTGTATAGTCACTGTTATTTTTAGTTGTTACTTTTAGCTGTTTGTCGTTAAGTGCTTGGCTAATTTGCGATAGAAGTTTATCGGTTACGCTTGCCTTATCGGTAATAATTTTTACAGTTTGGTTTCTAACTACTTTGTGTGCAGGGAGTTGAACCGATTTAACTTTTGGAGATGAGTGCTCTGTGGTGTACTCAAGTTGATAGGTCTGACTTTTTAATGTTGGCTTTAATGGCATGGCCAGTGGTTCGGCCGGTTGCTTTGTAATAGCACAACCAGTTGATAATAAAATAAAAAGTGACACAACTAAAAAACGCATAAGTACTAAACACTCGCTTAAAACCAAATAATCGTCGTATTGTACGTTAGTACAAACAAAACTTCATGATATTATCTGCGCAGATGTAGTTAAAAAGATAAAATTTATAAAAAATGAAGTATCTCAACTCTTTATTGTATTGCCTATCTGCTTTGTGTTTGTTGCTTAGCTCTGTGAGTTTTGCAGCAAAAGCAGATCCTGATTGGGATGCATTTGTAAAAAAGTACGGCCGTTACGCACAAAAAAAATTAAAAAGTAAAGGTATACCCGGTGCAGCGCTTTCGATTGTAAATACAAGCAATTCTGATTACATCCACACTATGGGTGTTACTAAAACACGCAATGGGCAAAAAGTTAATAAGCATACGCGGTTTAGACTCGCATCTGTTTCTAAAACATTTGCAGGTTCGCTATCAGCTAAATTAGCCAGTGATGGCTTACTTGAATTAGATAAAGCAGTTAGCGAATATATAACTGATTTTAAAGGGACTGTTTATCAAGATGATTTAAAGGTGTTTCATCTTTTAAGCCATTCAAGCGGGTTAGTGCCTAATGCATACGATAATTTAATTGAGTCTCGTATGGATTACCCCGGAATTGTCGAAAAGTTACTTAGCGTTAAACCTATTTGCAAACCAGGTGAGTGCTATGGCTATCAAAACGTAATGTTTAGCCTTATAGGTGATGTAATATTGCAAAGCACCGATAAAAGTTACGGACAGTGGTTACGAGAAGCTATTTTTGAGCCTTTAAAAATGAGTGATGCCAGTTTAGGCTTTGAATCAATGACGAATGACAAAAATTACGCGCTACCGCACGTGCGCGGTAAAAAACGTTGGTATAGCGCTAAGCTTAAAAAAAATTACTATAAAGTGAGCCCAGCAGCCGGTGTAAATGCGAGCGCAAGTGATATGGCTATTTGGTTAAAAGCGCAGTTAGGGCAATATCCTGATGTTTTGTCATTAGATACATTGGCAAAACAAACACGCCCATACACTCACACAAAAAAAGAAATGTATCGCAGGGTGTGGAAAAAACACCTTAATGAAGCCTATTACGGTTTAGGTTGGCGTGTTTATAACTATGCCGATGAAACGCTTTATTATCATAGTGGTTGGGTTCAGGGGTATAGAAGTGATGTGGTTGTATTTCCTCACTTGAATATTGGTTTTAGCTTAATAGTTAATGCTGAAACCGGCGTAATCAATGAGCTAACGACTGAATTTATCGACAGGCTATTAGAATACAAACGAGGTAAAAAAATATGAAAAATAAAATAATATTAGCAATCACTTATTTAGTCATGTCATTTAATTGTAGTTTGGCATTTGCAGCACCTGATGAGATATATTTATTTCGTCATAGCGAAAAGTTAACGGGTAAAAACCCTGAGCTATCAGAGGAAGGGAAGGCACGTGCAAATAATTTAGTTACGTTGTTTAAATCGCATCAAAATATACATCTTTTCAGCAGCAACTATAACCGTACTCTACAAACAGCTGCCCCTTTGCAGGAACATTTTAATACAAATATAAATATTTATGATGCAGGTGAGCTAAATAATTTAAAAAATGAGTTACTAAAACTACAGGGCGTAGTTGTTGTTATTGGGCACAGTAATACAACACCAGAACTGGCCGAACTACTCTCGAATGAAAAAATGCCTGCTATGAGTGAAACACAATTTACCAAGTTCTTTATATTGAATAAAAAGCCGAGTAGTAATGGCAGTGACTATGATGTAACCCATCATAAAATGAGTTTTTAATTTAAAAGCGTTAAATAATAAAAAACCAGCATTAAGCTGGTTTTTCAATTTACACGTACTAAACCCTTTGAAAAGGATTAATTAGTTACGCGGTAAATGTATTTTTTTCTCAACGCTTTGACGATAAAGCACAATAGTGTGACCTATCGTTTGTAGCTTAGTCGCACCAGTTTCACGTACGATTGCTTCAAAAATAAGTGCTTTTGTTTCACGATCGTCAGTTGGAACTTTAACTTTGATTAATTCGTGAATTTCTAATGCACTTTGAATTTCGACTACTACGCCCTCGGTTAAACCGTTAGAACCTAGTAAAACTACAGGCTTAAGGCTATGTGCCTGACCTTTTAAAAACTGCTTTTGTTTGTTTGATAATGTCATGTTTATACAAATTTTGCTGAATATGGCTTGAATTAAGGGTATTCTAACGCCATCTAGAGAATATTACTAATTAGTTGCGTGTTAATTTATGACAAATAAAAAACAGTCAGCCAGTTCACAGCGATGGCTGAAAGAACATTTTGATGATAAATATGTTCAAGAAGCGCAAAAAAAAGGCTGGCGTTCCCGAGCGGTTTTTAAATTAGATGAAGTACAAAACAGAGATAAAATACTTCGCCCTGGCATGACCGTTGTTGATTTAGGAGCGGCTCCAGGAAGTTGGTCTCAATACTTGGCTGAAAAAGTAGGCGATAAAGGTCAAGTAATTGCGTGTGATATATTACCAATGGATTCACTTGCGGGCGTTGACTTTTTACAAGGCGACTTTCGTGAAGAAGCTGTGTTAAATGCGTTGTTAAAACGTATTGATGGTAAAAATGTTGATGTGGTACTCTCTGACATGGCACCAAATATGAGTGGCAATAACTCAGTAGATCAAGCAGGTAGCATGTATTTGGTAGAACTTGCGCTAGATATGTGTGCTCAAGTACTAAAGAAAAATGGCGCATTTATTGTTAAAGTTTTCCAAGGAGAAGGCTTTGATCAATACTTGCAAGATGTACGTAATAGTTTTAAAGCAGTGAAAATACGCAAACCTGATGCCTCACGTGCCCGTTCTCGGGAAGTATATATAGTAGCGACTGGATACAAACTGTAGTACAGTTGCTTGGCGTTTAGTTGAATTTAAATTAATTGGATACAAGAGGTTAACCCCTTGAGCGATATGGCGAAAAATTTAATACTATGGCTGGTGATTGCAGTTGTGCTGATGTCAGTCTTTCAGAGCTTTAATGGCGGCGAGCAAGTTGATCGTCAAACAAGTTACACTCAATTTGTGAAAGATGTCCGCAGTGGCTCTTTGCAAGAAGTTATTATCGACCGTGGTACAGGAAATATTACTGGTACTAAGAGCAGTGGTGAGCGTTTTCAAACAACGATGCCAATGTACGATGAAGACTTAATTAATGATTTACTTAAAAATGATGTAAATGTGAAGGGTGTACAACCTGAAGAACAATCATTCTTGGCAAGTATATTTATTTCTTGGTTCCCGATGATACTGCTTATAGGTGTGTGGATATTCTTCATGCGTCAAATGCAAGGCGGCGGCGGTAAAGGCGCTATGTCATTTGGTAAGAGTAAAGCTCGCTTAATGAGTGAAGACCAAATTAAAACAACGTTTGCCGATGTGGCAGGTTGTGATGAAGCGAAAGAAGACGTTACCGAATTGGTCGACTTTTTACGTGACCCATCGAAATTTCAAAAGCTTGGCGGAAGTATTCCTAAAGGCGTATTAATGGTTGGCCCTCCAGGTACCGGTAAAACGTTACTTGCAAAGGCGGTTGCTGGTGAAGCAAAAGTACCATTTTTTACAATTTCAGGTTCAGATTTTGTTGAAATGTTTGTGGGTGTTGGTGCGTCACGTGTACGTGACATGTTTGAGCAAGCTAAAAAAGCGGCGCCTTGTATTATCTTTATAGATGAGATTGACGCTGTTGGTCGTAAACGTGGTGCTGGTATGGGCGGCGGTAACGATGAGCGTGAGCAAACACTTAACCAAATGCTAGTAGAAATGGATGGCTTTGGTGGTAACGAAGGTATAATCGTTATTGCAGCAACTAACCGACCAGATGTATTAGACCCTGCGTTACTTCGTCCGGGTCGTTTTGACCGTCAAGTAGAAGTAGGTTTGCCTGATATTCGTGGTCGTGAACAAATACTTAAAGTACACATGCGTAAAGTGCCATTAGGCGATAACGTAGAAGCGGCTCTTATAGCACGTGGTACTCCAGGTTTCTCGGGTGCTGATTTAGCAAACTTAGTAAACGAAGCTGCACTTTATGCTGCACGTGGTAATAAACGTGTTGTTAGTATGGCTGAATTTGACGCTGCTAAAGATAAAATCATGATGGGCGCAGAGCGCAAGACCATGGTGATGAGCGAGCAAGAAAAAGCAATGACTGCGTACCATGAAGCAGGCCATGCAATTGTTGGTCGTATGGTGCCAGAACATGATCCAGTTTATAAAGTATCTATTATTCCACGTGGCCGTGCGCTAGGTGTAACAATGTACCTACCAGAACAAGATCGTGTTAGCCATTCAAAAGAGCTATTAGAGTCAATGATTTCTAGCCTTTATGGTGGTCGTATTGCTGAAGCACTTATTTACGGTGCTGATAAAGTAACAACAGGTGCAAGTAACGATATTGAACGAGCTACAGATATAGCGCGTAAAATGGTTACGCATTGGGGTTTAAGTGAAAAATTAGGTCCGTTACTTTACGCTGAAGATCAGAATGAAATGTACATGGGTGGCGGCGGTAGTCGTTCATCTAGCATGTCAGACGACACAGCTAAAATAATCGATGCAGAAGTACGTTTGTTTTCAGACCGTAACTATCAACGAGCAGAAGAAATATTAAAAGAAAATATTGATATTCTTCACTCAATGAAAGATGCGCTAATGAAATACGAAACTATTGATGCTAAGCAAATTGATGATTTAATGGCACGCCAACCAGTGCGTGAGCCACGTGATGCACATGACCGTCATGAAGCAAAACCGGTAAAAGCGGAAGAACCTCAAGAGCCAGTAGTTGATGAAAGTCAAAATACTGATGATTCATCGAAAAAAGATGAAACAAACCTTGATGACAAAGCTGAATAATCGTTAAAATAGTTAATGAAAGCCCCGAACTTCGGGGCTTTTTTGTATCAACTATTTAGAAATAATTATAAAGGTTGGCAATGACTAACACATTAAAGCTTCCGAGAGGGCGTACGCTTAATCTTGAAAAGCCCGTTATTATGGGAATATTAAATGTAACGCCGGATTCATTTTCTGATGGTGGGCAGTTTTTAGATCCTAAAATAGCGCTAAAGCGCGCAGTGCAATTATTAGATGACGGTGCGACAATTTTAGATATAGGCGGGGAGTCAACCCGTCCAGGCGCGCCAGATGTTAGTTTAGAGGATGAACTTGCTCGCGTGATCCCTGCAATTAAAGCGATACGTCAGCACAGTGACTGCGTTATATCAATTGATACCAGTAAAGCACAGGTAATGGAACAAGCAATACTCGCAGGAGCAGATATAGTCAATGATGTTAGAGCTTTACAAGAAATAGACGCCTTAAAAACGGTTGCGCAATATGAAGATGTAGCAATTTGTTTAATGCATATGCAAGGGCAGCCCCGGAGCATGCAATCGGCACCTCATTACGATAATTTGTTTGCAGATATAAATATGTTTTTTAGTGAACGCATTAAAGCGTGTGAAACAGCGGGGATTAAGTTTGATCGACTTATTCTAGACCCCGGTTTTGGATTTGGAAAAACGCTTAGCCATAATTATCAAATATTGGCTAAGTTTGATGATTTTAATAAATTAGGTTTGCCATTATTGGCCGGATTATCTCGTAAATCGATGATAGGTAATTTATTAAACAGAGATACAAATGAACGGTTAGCGGGCAGCTTAGCGGGTGCGTTAATCGCGGCGCAAAATGGCGCAAAAATTATTCGTGTACATGACGTAAAAGAAACCGCAGATGTACTTGGTGTATATCAAGCCTGCGAACAAGGAATTGCATAATGAAAGAAAGAAAATATTTTGGCACCGATGGCGTGCGTGGACTTGTAGGCGCAGCGCCTATTAACCCTGAGTTTGCAATGAAGTTAGGCTGGGCTGCTGGGCGAGTATTATCACAAAGTGGCACTAAAAAAGTAATTATTGGTAAAGATACACGGATTTCGGGCTACATGCTTGAAACCGCACTTGAGGCTGGTTTAATTGCCGCTGGTATTGATGTTGTATTATTGGGTCCTATGCCAACACCGGCCGTTGCTTATTTAGCGCAAACATTTCGTGCTGAGGCCGGTATTGTAATAAGTGCCTCACATAATCCGTATTACGATAACGGTATTAAGTTTTTCAATGGTCAAGGCTTAAAGCTTGATGACGCAGTAGAGCTTGAAATTGAAGCGATGCTTGATGAGCAAATGACATGTGTTGCCTCAGATAAATTAGGCAAAGCATCGCGTTTAGTCAGTGCGGATGGCCGCTATATAGAGTTTTGTAAAAGCCAGTTCCCACAAGGCCTATCTTTAGAAGGTCTTAAAATTGTTGTCGATTGCGCAAATGGCGCAACTTATCATATTGCACCTTCTGTTATGCGTGAACTTGGCGCAGAAGTAATAACACATGCGTGTGAGCCTAACGGCGTTAATATCAACCATGAATGTGGCGCTACTCACGTAGATACCCTTAAACGTAAAGTGCTTGAACTTAAAGCCGACGTAGGTATTGCATACGATGGTGATGGTGACCGCGTGATGATGGTTGATCATAATGGCCGTGTTTTTGATGGTGATGATCTGGTTTATATTATTGCTTGCCAAGCAGCCCAAGATGATAATTTGGGTGGTGGTGTAGTTGGTACTGTTATGTCTAATATGGGCCTTGAAAACGCTTTAAAAGCAAAAGGTATCGAGTTTGCTCGCAGTAAAGTGGGTGATCGCTATGTTATGGAATTACTACAGCAAAAAGGCTGGAAAATTGGCGGTGAAAGCTCAGGCCATGTACTGAATCTAGACTTAATTAGCACGGGTGATGGCATTATTTCAAGCTTACAAGTACTTGCTGCTATGGTTGCACAAAATCGTACATTGCAAGACTTAGGCGCTGGTTTTACCAAGTATCCAATGAAAATGATAAACGTGCGTTATACAGCTGGAACTGACCCGACAAAAGCACCAGAAGTGCTTTCAGCTGTTGCAGAAGTTGAACTTACTTTAGGCGATAAAGGCCGTGTTTTACTACGTAAGTCAGGCACTGAACCTGTGGTTCGTGTTATGGTTGAAGCTGAGCAAGAAAAGATTGTAATAGACAGCGCTCAAAAAATTGCAGCTGTTGTAGAATCTATGAGCAAACAAACTGATTAATAACAATAATCTCTTGTAACTTTGGGCGAGAAAAGTTAATATCTCGCCCGCTTTCTAATGTGGAGTGGATAATGGCAATACGCAAGGCGATGGTCGCAGGCAACTGGAAAATGAATGGCTCTTTAGAGTTAGTTAAACAAATGTCTGATGCTATTAACGATGTAAAATCACAAGAGATGGACATTGTTTTATTTCCTCCATTCCCACTTGTACCAGAAATGGTAGCTAGCGGTGTTTCTACAGGAGCTCAAACTGTTTCTGAAAATACACCTGGCGCATTTACTGGTGAAGTCGATGCGCAGCTTATAAAAGATTTAGGTGCAACTTACGTACTCGTTGGTCATTCTGAGCGCCGCAGCATTTATAACGAAAGTAATGCAACAGTCGCTAAAAAGTTTGCTAGAGCACAGCAAGTTGGTTTAACACCCATTTTATGTGTAGGCGAGAGTGAAAGTGAGCAAGAAACCGGTCAAACCGAACAAGTAGTTGCTGCACAAATTGATGCAGTAATAGAGAAATTAGGTGTAGCAGCACTAAAAGATTCTGTGGTAGCATACGAGCCCGTTTGGGCCATAGGCACAGGTAAGACTGCATCGCCAGAACAGGCACAAACTGTTCATAAATTTATCCGTGACAAAATTGCATCACTTGATAGCAATTTAGCACAAGGGCTTACCATCTTATATGGTGGTAGCGTTAATGAAAAAAATAGCGAATTATTATTTGCACAAACAGATATAGATGGCGGCTTAATTGGCGGCGCAAGTCTAAAAGCAGAATCTTTTACTGCAATCTGTAACAGTGCAAAAGGGACTGTATAAGATGTACGAAATTTTATTAGTAGTTTATTTAGTTGTGGCTTTGGCTCTAGTTGGAATGGTTTTAATTCAACAAGGTAAAGGCGCAGATATGGGGTCTTCATTTGGCGCTGGTGCATCAGGCACAGTTTTTGGTTCGTCAGGTGCTGGTAACTTTATGACAAAAACAACCACAAGCTTAGCTACGGTATTTTTTGTATTAAGCATTGTGTTAGGAAACCTAACTGCTGGTCAAATTAAAAAGACTGACGAATGGGAAAACCTAGAAGCAGCTCCAGCAGTAGAAACTGTAGTTCCTGTTGAAGAAGATGTTCCAGTAACATCTACTAAAGAGCAAAGCTCTGACGTGCCGAACTAATTTAGCGTAAAGCTATCGTTAAACGATTTATATTCCTCAAATAAATCAATATGTTTAACATCTAAGCGAAAGCTTAAAAATGCGGATGTGGTGGAATTGGTAGACACGCCACCTTGAGGGGGTGGTGCTTTAGGGCATGGGGGTTCAAGTCCCCCCATCCGCACCAAATTGTGAAAACCAGTGACAGAGATGTTACTGGTTTTTTTGTGCTCGAAATATGTTGTGAGTGTTTTTTGAACATCATTTGCTTGTTGTGAAATAATTCTTCTATTTATTAGAAAAAACTAGAAATATTAAAAATTTAGCTCACACTTATAGGTATCAGGCCGATAATAGATATAGACAATAAAATAAGGTAATAAAGCATGGCTTCAGGCTTCTCTTTTCAAAACTTAAGCATCACTAAGAAAATACATGCTATTACATGTATTGCGGTAGTGGCTTTTGTAGTGATCGTATTGATAAATTATTTATCAATGAATGATAACAAGGTTTCACTTGATGAAATGGGCAGTTCATCATATAAAATAGTAAAAATAACGTCTGAGAACGTAGGGCTTCTAGAGAAGTTAGATGAGCTTTATACTCAAGCTGTTACGTTCGGTGAACAAGACATTATTATTAAAGCAGATGAGGTCTATAAAACGATAGAATCTAATATTACTTTAATGACGCAGCTTAATAATTCCTACATTAGCAGTGATATTATTAATGAGTTGTCAGATTATGAAAAAATATCCTCAAGTATTGCTACAGGTATGGTTAATGGAACTGCTGATTTTAGTAAAATTCAGCAACAAGCGCAGCTTAAAACAAATTTATATGGATCTGTTTTAGAAAGCTTTAAAGGTGCCCAACAAAAAGCTGATAATCGTTTTTTCGAACTGGTTGCCAACACCAAAGCGCGTTCTGATGAAGCATTAACTCTAATGTTAGTTGTATCCATTATCTCATTAATTTTATTATTGTTTATGGCTATATGGATTGCTAAAAATATAGGTTCATCTGCTAGTGATGCAGCTAATAACCTTAGCTTATTAGCAAGCGGCAATGGCTCTTTAAGTACGCAACTATCCGTTAATTCAGAAGATGAAATAGGCCAAGTTTCTATTAACTTCAACGCATTTATTTCTTTACTAAGAGAGACTGTTCTTGAAGTTATTGCCGTGTGTGAGCCTTTAATGGAAAATTCAACACGACTAGTTCAAGGTATGGAACAAGCTGAGCGTGCTACAACAAAGCAAACCACTGATGCTGAAATTGTTAAGCAATCTATGGAAGAAATGAAGCAGAGTGTAGGTGATATATCTCAATCTGCAGCTAGTGCTTCTCACGCAGCAGAAACCGCCGAAAAAGAAGTCGAGCAAAGCCGTACACAAGTTAAAATGTCAGTCACTGTTTCTCGCACGTTAAGCAACGAAATAAATCAAGCCGCTACAACTATAAATAAGCTTGCAGATGACACAAAAAATGTATCACAGATTTTAAACGTTATTACGTCTATCGCTGATCAAACTAATTTACTTGCTCTTAACGCTGCGATTGAAGCTGCTCGTGCCGGTGAGCATGGACGTGGCTTTGCCGTGGTTGCTGACGAAGTTCGTGAATTAGCGTCTCGTACGGCACATTCAACTAATGAGATCCGAGAATTACTTGGCGCATTAACTACCGCTGCAAATGAGTCTGTATCCGCTATGACTTCAGCTAGAGACATGGCAACAGATAATGCTACTGCCGCAGAGAAAACAGGTATTTCAATAGAGAAAATAGCTGAGCAGATGCTAGAAATAAATGGAATGAATTCGCAGATTGCAGCAGCAACTGAGGAGCAAACTTCTGTTGCTGCTATGGTTGTTGAAAACGTATCTAATATGCATGTATCGTTTGAGGATACGATGAGCTCTCTACTTGCTGTTCGTGATGTTGCCAAAAATTTACATTACCTCTCTGATAATTTACTCGATGCAACAGCTAAATTTAGAATAGAATAACTTCCCTTAATATAGAAAAGCGAACTCAATAATTAATGCCGTTTACTTTAGGTGAACGGCATGTTTTTTCAATAATAGTGTATCTATTTTAATACTTTTAAGCACCATGATAATTCCGACCTCGCTTATCCTCCAATTTAAACTGCGTAGTCTTTAGCTCGGTATCTAAAGTTACCACAGCACTGAAAAAGTACTATCAAGGATTAAATGGTTGCTCAGATTAATCATGCACACCATATGTACTTACGGATAACCGGCTTCATATGGTTTATTTTGACCGGCGAATAGTGTGCTGTTTCATTTTTGTAAGGTGCTAGTCATACGCGAGAAAGTCCACGCTATAAATACCTAAACTACATCATTTAGACGGTTCCGATCATGCCTAATGTTCGATTGGATTACCCTGCCTCTGTGGCTTTTGATATTAATTCCATGTGTTGCGTCATGACGTCTTTATTGACGATAGGGCTGAACAGCGCTTCTGCTTTACCATTACTTGGGAACACTGCACCAAATAAGTATCCATACTCAAACTGCTGTTGCTTTGTTGCGCGAGGCTTCGAGCCTGTTTCAGCCCATAAGCGTGTTGTTTGATTTTGTTGTCCAAACCGTGCTTCATCTTGAAATCAAACATCAATGCGCTCTAAAGGGAGATGCCCTGGGGTGTGAAGGATCGTTTCCACTTGGGACTTTTTTAAAAGCCTCTTGGCTTTCATTTGACTGCTTTGGGTGCTTAGAACGGCTTGTGACCCAGCTAAACCCACGCTTCTTGAGCAGTTTTTAAATATGAACGGTGTGATATCTAATGTTGAACTGGTCATAAATATACTGAGCAATATCTTTCCCCATTAGTCTGCCTCCTTCTGAAGAACTTGCTGAGTGTTTTACATAATCTGACAGTGTATTTAGTTGTTGTGAGGTTAATTTAGCAGGACGACCTTTAATCGGTTTGTTGTTCAAGCTAGCAACGCCATTGTTAAGGTCGCTTGAAACCGATTTATTGACACTGGCGCGCTGTATTTAGGCACTTAGCAATATTCGTTCTGTTTTCACCTTCAAAGAATAATGAAACAGCAAGCAGGCGTATGCGTTTTCTTGCATTAGGCTCTTTACGTGATAAAGCTAAAAGTTGCTTGGATTTTTCTAAGTTCAATTTAGTAAAAGTAGATAAGTATCAGTGTGCTAATTAGATCACATAATTTGGCAGGTTGGTATGACAATAAATTGGATTCTGTGAGGCGTTGATTGAAGTAAAGGGTTGTGCTTTGAAAGTTTCATAAATGGAATGTTTATATATTTAAATTATCCAATAAAGCTTCCTCGATCTGTATATTGTGTATATTTACTAAAAATTTGAAACCCTAAGACCAAGTATAATAGTATAAGTTCAATATTTGTTTTAAAAAAATATAAATGGATTATAATAAAAACAGAGAATCAAACAAAAGGATTGGTTTTATTTAGTTACAAGGTAACTTGCTAAATACAAACTAGCTAAATCAAGGGTCAAAATGAAATATATCTACATCTATATCTGTTTAACTTTAATATCATTATCTAACTTTGCTCAAGCATCAGATGACTTTAAAATATCTGGTTTTGCTACGATAAGTGCAGTAAAAACGAATAAACAAGACATCGAATTTATTCAAAACAATACGCTACCTAGCGGTGCTGATGATCATTGGAGTTTTGACAATGACACCGTGCTAGGCATACAGGGTCAATATCAAATATCAGATAAACTATCAGGTGTAGTGCAACTGCTATCACGTCGTAACTACAAGAATAATTACGAGCCATCATTAGATTGGGCTTATATTAGCTACAAATATAATCCAAATCTTCGTTTAAGAGCGGGACGGTTTGTATCACCTGTATTTTTAGGTTCAGACACGCGTAACGTTAATTACTCTAACGTTTGGGTAAGACCTGTTATAGATTTATACAGCCAAGCTACAATCAATAATATCGATGGTGTTGATGCTATATATAGTAACTTTATTGGTGACGGCGATGTGTCGTACCAAATACAAGCTTATGCTGGTAAATTTGATAAACTATATTTCCCTGGTAAAAGTTATATTAAATTTCATCACATGGCAGGTTTAGTTGGTACAGTACAGTATGATTCATGGACTTTCAGAGCTGGATACATGAATGCTCAACATTCAACTATTAGCGCGGAAGGTGATTACGTTCCAGGTGATATGAGAATGTTGGTTAGCACAGACTATCAATTAGGTCTTTCTATAGATCCTCAAAATGATAATTGTGCTGTTGGTGCTTGCTCAGACGTGGTTCCAAATGCAGATGATGTATTTAGTATTATTCAACGTAAGCGCAGACCATTTAACCTTACAAGCCTTGCTGTAGTATACGATAACGGCAGCTACTTTGGTCAATTTGAATGGGCACACAGAAAAGCAGACTCTGCTTTATCGAACGGTATAGCTGCTTATGGCATGGTTGGATATAGATTCGATTCACTTACGCCTTATGTTGGCTACTCATATGCTAAATCTTTAACTGAAAACTTTGAACTAGATGTTGATGCTGATTTAAAAGCTAGCCTTGATTCTCAGGTTGTTGGTTTAGGTAGCGAACCTTTAGATACATATGTTGTTAGAAACTCAAGTTCACGTTCAAACACAATTACAGCGGGTCTTCGTTGGGATTTTTACAAAAAAATGGCATTGAAAATGCAGTTCGATAGTTTTCGTCCTTTAAATAATGATGGCCTTGCGACTGGTGGCTCGGGTTTTTTAAACTTTACTAACGAAACACTTTCAGCTACTGGTAAAAACATTATTGTGTCAACTGTATCGTTAGATATTATTTTTTAAAGGAATAATCCATGAGAATCTTTAAATCAATTTTATTCTTATTAATATTATCGTCTATTATGACGACTACAAGCAACGCAGCATTGTCTGTTGTTGTAAATAAAAACAACACTACAGAGCTTTCTGAAGGACAAGTAAAAAATATTTTCATGGGTAAACTAGGACAGTTTAGTGATGGTTCAGAAGCTGTTCCAGTACTGTTTGAAGCCGGAAAAGGTGCTAGAACTGTATTTGATGATACTGTTTTACAGAGAAACACGTCTCAAGTTGATGCGGTATGGTCAAAACTTATTTTTACTGGACGAAGAACTCCTCCTTTACAAGCTAAAGATGTTGGTGAAGTTTTGAAAGAGATTAGCTCCAATCCAAAAGCTATCGGTTATTTAGAAACTGCTGATGTTACAGATAGCGTAAGAGTAATAGCTACTTTCTAATATTAAGTTAATTCAATATAGCAGAACTCTCGTAATACTAATTGCGGGAGTTTTTTTATGTGTAAAACAACGTGGGTTTAGATAGTGAGTAGCTTTCCCTGATTTCTCTTAATTTAAACTTGTGCAGCCCTTCCTAAATAAGAAAAAAGTTAATACACTAAGCGCTGCATTAAACTAATTAACGAGCACCTCTTGCTCAAGCAAAAATCCTTCTATAACTACCTTCTACCTTTATGATATATGTGCTCTGTTAATAATTTAAATTTCTAAGGCTAGATTGCCTACTATTATATTTGAGTCACTATTTAGTCAAAATAAATTTCATAACAAACTATCAATAGTGGGGAAAAGTTATCCTCCATCATTAGTAGAGGTAAATAATATCAATCTGCTTATATATGGGGTCTATTTAACGTTAAGAAAATTACGCTAGAACTAGGTGAAAGTTTTTGTATCTAGTTGTTATAAATGAAAATTTTTAACGACGTTATAGTGCAATTTAATTCGTTAAATTGTTCAAAGATTTATGCAGGTTGGTATAATTCCAATAAATAGCTGATCTATTTTACTTGCTAAAACAACCCATTTTTTGTTGTAAATTCCGTAAAAGGGAACAACCATTTACATCAATTTACGCCTAGAACTGAATTATTTTTTCGGCGTAAAATTTAGATCACATACTTAATGGAATTGGTATAAGTATTTAAGTCGCAATATTAAGCGAGAAATTTTGCAAGGTAAAAGAGCTAAATTACTTTTACCGCTTTTAGAGGGAAGTACTTGGACTCTATTGCTTATATAGGATGTTCAAAGCAGAGTAAATGAATTTTAAGTTAGTTAATTGAGCAGCTAAATATCTTTAACTGCTCACTTTTAAATAGATAGTGGTTTTATATTAGTTTTTAATGATTAAAAAGTAGCAATTACTTTTACTTTATCACTAACTTTCGAACTATCAATATAGCCAATAGCGTCGTTATTTGCAGCAACAAAATCAATAACAGCTTGGTCAGATGCAAGCTTTTCAGGAGGTGTCCCTTTGCCTGTGAATATCAGTTTTGACCAATATGCATTTAGTTGGCTACTCGACTTACCAACTACTTTGTCATTAAATTCATCAGCTACAGTTGTGTTGTCTTGATTTACAGGGTTAACTTTCTCGCCATTACTAAATGACTTACTTTTTCCTAAATAAATCTTCTTTATTGTGTCAGCATCTACTGAGCTAGCATTGCTTGGATTAATAATCACAGCAACTTCTGCAAATACATTAATTGAGCACAAAGAAAATGCACTAGCTAAAATTATTTTTTTCATATTTTGCTCCAATTAAAATACTAAGTCTACGCCAACGGCAATTACGTCAGTGTCTGTATTGGTTAAATTATTTGCATAGCGGCTTAAGTCAATTTTAAATGCTGCTGAAGGGTGAAAGTCATAACGCGTACCAATTGTATACGTATTGCTTTGCGATTTAAGTGTATCTAATACACTGTTGAGAGCACTATTTAGTGAAGGAATAGCTTGGATTTGATTGTAACGAGAGGTCTTATGCTCATCGTCGTTATCTTCGTAAGTGAAGTGTACGATTACATCGTCCATTCTATAGCCGACAGAAGCATAATACTGACTTTGTTTAGCTAGGAGGCTGTTCTCAACATCAAATTGAGTATACTCAGCATCAAATAATACGTTATTGTAGTCGATTGAAAAGCCAACACCAATAAATGTACCACGGTCCTCGTTAATATCAATATCATCTGCTTGAGCTGTTAAACCATTTTGACGCAGTACGCTTTCAAGTTGATTTATTTGAGCTCCTGCTAAATCCTCAGGATCATTTTGGCCAAGCGCTATTGATGTGTCAGCTACTAAGTACGCAGCTCGGGCACTAAACCAATCATATGATAGCGTCCAATTAATACCCGCTATATCATCTAATTCTGCTTTATCGTGATAAGTGACGGCTTCAATTTCACCATCAAAACCACCATAGATAACTTGTACAGTAGAATCCCAGTCACCTAGTTGTGAATTATAAAGTAAACTTAACCCTTCGTATGTAGAAAAAGGAATGCTGTATACAGACTCCGGTGGGCGTACCCAACGATATGCATAACCTACATCAATAAAGTCAGAATAACGATAAAAAGGAACCCGCATTTTACCAGCGCTTAATTGAAACTCATCATTAAATTCATAAGTTAAGTAAGCCCATTCAAATTCTGCATCAAAATCATTATTACCACGAGCTACAATTTGTGCTGTCGCACTTAATTTTTCTTGTAAGTCTGCAGATAACTGCAGTGCAAACACACTTTCATTTTTAAACGAAATGTCATCATCATAGCCATAACGGCCGCGATCGTCTTCTAGGCTTTTACCACCAACTATTGATGCAAAGCCATTAATTCTTACTTCAGCATTAGCATAACTCGTTGCCAAAGCCGCACATATTGCTACTGCTACAGATAGCTTTTTCATATGTATTTCCTATTTGTTGTTTATATGTTGATTTCATGGATATTATAGAGTCGATATCAATAATTATCTAATAAACTTAGCGTGTTAGTGAAAATAAATGAAAGCCATCAGAATAATGTTAATTTACATATTGTAAATATATTTATTGGTGTGTTTTTTGAAATTAAACGCGTGATAAATTCATATGAAAATAATGAAGGATATTTAAATGACTATGGTTGTGTATATTGCTTATTTAAATTTTGTTTACTTATTCGCAATTGGTTTGTAAACAGTAAGCGCTTTGTTGAAAAGCCCTACGGCTTAGCTTGAACAAAAGATAGAGAAACTTGCAGCTGTTTATTTAGCTCAATCGTTTATATTTAGCTTGGCACGTAAAGTTATAGCACCGAGTGTCATTACTCTTTTATAAACAAATATCAACAGTGTTATTTGTATATTTTGCTAATATTTAACTGTCTTAGCGAGTTACTCAACAAAAATAGGGCTAATAAATAAGCATATTTTGTTTTTATTATGTTGCTTTGCAATAAATGCATATAGTAACGATAAAGTAGGTTTAACTCTGTTGGGTTATATATTACCTGTGCTCTGCTAATACCATACGTGGGCCTTTTTCGATCGCAAGACAATTTTTGAATCGTTGAAATAGAGTGCATTACAGCCATATATTTGGCTTTTTGTTGAGGTATTATTTGATACTTCTAGCCCTGATGGATTTCCGCTCCTAGCACCTCATAAATCCGGCGGCTTATGATTGTCCTTGGTATTAAAAGGTTTCCTATAGGGCTGTGCTGAACTGCACCAATCAATCTCTATTATCTAGTAATATTACAAGGTTGTTTACTATGTACTTTTCTAAAACCCATTTATTCGTTAAAGCAACGGTCGCGTTATTGTAATTACTGCACTCTTTCAATTGCCTTGTCCACTACACCACTTACAAGGAATCTAAGTGTCATATTGATTTTTATAATAAGCAATATGACTATTTTGTAGTTATTTCAGATATTAATAAAGTGTGAAGGGGTAAATGTGATTTTTATTGGGAGTCTTATAAAACTAAAAGTGGAATGCTAGTGTTAACGCTCACTTGGTAGGCATCTACAAAGTACGGTCTAAAAAATTAAGTACGAATTGTACTAAGCACTTAATTAGATCTAATTCTGACTTGATACTTGCAGGAAAAAAGCAAAAAACAAAAAGTTAAAATAACTAGGTTTGAAGTAAGCCCACTTAGCTATTAATTTTATTTAAGTTTTTTTTACACCAAAGTAATGCTTGTTGCTTATTTTTTACAGCAATTTTTTGATAAACTTTGTGTAAATGTACACGAACAGTAGCTTCACTTATAAATAAAGTGTCTGCAATTGCACTTGAATGTAAGCCTGAAAATAATAAGTTTAATACTTTCGTTTCTTTGCATGTTAAGTTATTGGATTGCAGTGTGGTTTGCTGTTCACTCGCTAGCATTTGTCTCATCCAACCGTCAGTTACTGCACGTGGAAACCAAAGTTTTCCTTGCTCTATGGCTTCTAATCCTTGCTGAAATAGTACCTCATCAGTACCTTCATAAAACAACCCTTTTAAATTAGGCCATTCTTTTAATGCGAGTACATCTCCATCTTTGGGTACGTCAAAAATAACGAGTCCTTGATGGCCGTTTTTTAGCATAAATTGATTAATAAGTTCGTAATTAGTAATAACGTTTAAGGCCTGGTAATTAACAAGCAAGATGTTGGATTGTTCAGCAATACAAAGAAGTGAGGTGTAATTTAGATTGTTAAAGCACTGGGTGTGTTTGTTTTTTGTACTTTCAATGTTCATGATGTTCTATCCATAGACTACATTTTGGTACTATATTCTTGTTTTTAGTTGATATCAATAATAGTAAGGTGCGTTTTTGTTCTTTTAATAGGCCTGTAGATGATTATTATAAAGAGTGTAAATTTAAGTTTTTACTTTTTTGCTTGAATACAAAAGATTATTATTAAGAGGAGTCGCTTTTTATTAGGATAAATCTATTAAAAACTAAAAATCATTAAATTTACTTTTAATGTATTTAATTAAATTATCTGTACATTTATTCACAACTTTATCATATAATACCCATCCAGAGGAAAGATGCTATTGCGCATCTTTTTTTATGCCTGAAATTTATACTTTAAAGTGTAAATGCATAACTAAAATCACACGGTATCCTTTGGAGAATATTTTGAAATTACGTAACCTCTCACAACTAAGCTTAGCAATTATTGCTGCACTTACTACCTCTGTAAACGCCGAAGAAACTAAAACAACAGCTAAACAAGACGCGTTTGAAAAAATAGAAGTAACAGCTCGTAAACGCACAGAGAGCCTGTTTGAATCTCCAACCGCTATCACTTCAATTGGTGCAAATCTAATTGATAAAGCCAATATGAGTAACCTCGAAGATATTGGTAAATATGTTCCAAACTTAAATATTACCCGCTATGGGGTGGGTAACTCTGCGCATGCGTCAGTATTTATTCGTGGAATAGGTTTACAAGATCATATTATCACTACCGATCCGGGTGTGGGTGTGTATCTTGATGGTGTGTATTTAGGCCGTCAAATGGGCTCTAACTTATCATTACCTAATGTTGAGCGTGTTGAAGTACTTCGTGGTCCTCAAGGTACTTTATATGGTCGTAATACATTAGGTGGTGCTGTAAATGTAATTACAAAGCAGCCTGGTGATGAAGGTATTGTTACTACTACAGCAAAGTTGGGTAGTCGTGGACGTATTGCTGGCGATGTTTATTTTAATAACTCACTGACAGATGATGTAAGTATGTCTGCAAGTGCATCGTACAAAACACGTGATGGTGTGGGCGAAGCTGTTAATTTAGCAAACCCAGAAAAAGAAATTGGTGAGGAAGAAGAATTTAGTGGTCGTGTTGCACTTAAATGGCAAGCAAATACCGACTTAGCATTCACTTTTTCTTTAGATGGTGTTGATAACGAATCTGGCCAATCGCCTTATACAATTGAATTGACAGACCCACTAGATGCAAACGATGTTTTTAATGGTGACTTCCCATTATTGACTCAAGATTTAATACCATCAGATCCTGATGATTTAGGTACGACTGTTGCTGGTATTGAATCTACTTCTTATTCAGGTTGGGGCACATCGTTTTCAGCCGATTGGGCAATTAATGACACTTATACTACTAAGTTTATTTCAAGCTACCGTACATCTGAATACGAAGGTGGTCTTGATGATGATGCATCTCCTTTAAACTTGTCTGAGTTCCCAGAGGAGGGCGGTGCTGACCAATACTCATTTGAAGTTCAGCTAAATGCAACATTCGATAATATGGACTTTGTATCTGGTCTTTACTTTTTTAATGAAGATGGCTTTACACGTTCAGGCCCGTTTGTATTTAGCCCATTTAATACACCTAATGGCTTGTTGAATGATGGTGTAACAGAATCATTTGGCGGTTACGGCGAATTTGAAATTAACCAAGAAACTAATTCGTATGCAGCATATATAAATGCCAGCTACGATTTAACTGACGATTTAACGGTTGGTGGTGGTCTTCGTTATTCAAAAGATAAGAAAGATGCAAATGCAATATTCCCATCATTTCCAACTCGTAAGTATGTAAGTGCGGATTTTGATGCAGTTACGTGGGATGTAAATGCATCTTATCAGCTTAGCAATAATATGAATGTTTATGGCCAGATTCAAAAAGGCTATCAAACAGGTGGTTTTCCACCGCGTCCATTTGGTGGACCAGATCAATTTGTATCGTTTGACGAAACAAAAGCGATTAACTACGAAATGGGCTTAAAAGGCCAAGTACACGAAAATGTATCTATGATGCTTGCGGTATTTGTGACTGATTACACCGATTTAGCATTACCGTTTTCAGATCCAACAGCGGGTGGTGGCTTTGTAACAATTGTAGAAAATGCGGGTCAGTCTAAAGCGCAAGGTATTGAGCTTGAAACAACAGTTGCTATTACCGATGACTTTACTATTCGCAGTGCAGTTGGTTATTTAGATTCTGAAATAACAGAAGTGGCTGAGGGCGTACAAGGCATAGGTAAAGGCGATTCACCAGCACTTACACCACGCTGGACTGTAATGGTTGCACCTTCTTACTTTATGGATTTAGATAGTGGCGCAACACTTGCGTTTAATGCTAACTATTCGTATCGCAGTGAAATGCAAGGTCAATCAGTTTACAATCAAAGTGAGACTATTGATTCTCGTGAACTAGTTGGTTTTAATATTTCGTACACTAATCCATATGGCGATATGGAAGTTACATTATATGGTGAAAACGTTCTAAACGAAGTTTACGATGTTGGTCGCCTACAACAATCAGGTTTTGTTGGTGTAATGCGCAGTAATGACCGCAGTGAATTTGGTTTGAAATTCAAAAAAGATTTTGAGCTATAAACTAAAATCAAGTAAATAAAATACACTGTAATTTAAGTTTTTTTTCTATATTAAAGGCCGACTCATCTTGTGATTCGGCCTTACTATATTCAATAGTAAAATTATTATCCGCATAGTTTAAATTCCTAATTTAAATTGCTGATTTAAAATAATCAACATCCCCACTTTTAAGTATTTGTATTAGCTAAAATGCGCCTTTTAGTTTGTGTAAAGGCTAGGTTGTTCGTTACAATGGCGACTCTTAATTGCCAAACGGACTCAGTGATGAAAATTCTTGCCGATCAAAATATGCCTTTAGTTGAGCAGTACTTTGCAGACTTTGGTGAGGTTGAGCGTTTTGATGGTCGTAAATTAACGCCTGAACAATTAATAGATGTAGATGTACTTCTTACTCGCTCAGTGACTAATGTTAATCATGAACTATTGGCACAAGCTAACAAGCTAAGCTTTGTAGGCACTGCCACAATAGGTATTGACCATGTTGATACACAATTATTGCATGATAGAGATATTGCTTTTACCAGTGCACCTGGTTGTAATGCCATTGCTGTAGCTGAATATGTCATTAGTAGCTTATTTGCATTAAGCCAAGAAAATGCGCGCCCATTGTGCGGTCAAACAATTGGTATTGTAGGAATGGGTAACATTGGCACGTGTTTGTCGCAAAAATTAAAAGCATTAAATGTCGACGTACTGCTGTGCGATCCAATTAAGCACGAACAGGGCTTATTACAAGAGCATGTAGCGCTTGATGAGTTATTAGCGCAATCGGATGTTGTTACTTTTCATGTTCCACTTATTAAAAGTGGCGAGCACAAAACGCTGCACATGATGAATAAAGAGCGATTAAAAGCACTTAAGCCAGGACTCACGCTAATTAACGCAAGCCGAGGCGACGTAATTGATAATCAAGCATTGCTTGAGGTAATGGAAGCTGGGGCTGATTTAGATTTAGTACTTGATGTATGGGAAAAAGAGCCCAATATTCTAACTGAATTACTAGAGCATGTTCGTTATGCCAGTGTGCATATCGCAGGGCATACACTTGAGGGGAAAGCACGAGGTACACAAATGTTGTATCAAAAACTGTGTGTCCTAAAAGGTGTAGAGGTGAGTAAATCGTTGGATGATTTTTTACCAATACCTGCTATTACAAATGCAACTGTTACGCAAAGCCTTAATGAGCAAGATATTGCTCGTTTGGTGCACTTAATTTATGACGTACGCCGTGATGACGGAATTTTACTTCGTGATTTAGAAGGTGAGGGCTTTGATAGTTTACGTAAAAACTATCCGGTAAGGCGAGAATTTAGCACCTTATTCCTGCAAGGTGATAGCCCACAACTAGCAGCACTTAGTCAACTTGGCTTTAGCATAGCTAAATAATTATTTAACTAACGATGTTGTTTTAATATCGTTTATAGAGGATAAAATATGTCGCAAAAATATAACGTTGCCGTACTTGGCGCTACTGGTTTAGTAGGCCGTCAAATCATTGAAACATTAGCAGATCGTAAGTTTCCTGTAGATCAGCTTTTTTTACTTGCGAGCAGCCGCAGCGCAGGTGAAGACATAAAGTTTCGTGGTGAGACCATTGAAGTACTTGACGTTGAAGGCTTTGATTTTAGCCAAGCGCATATAGGTTTGTTTTCTGCTGGTGGTAGTGTATCTGAAAAATATGCTCCTATTGCTGCTGATGCCGGCTGTATTGTAATCGATAATACATCGCACTTTAGAAATGACTTCGAAATTCCTTTAGTCGTGCCTGAGGTTAATGCTTCAAGCCTAGCTGATTTTAGAAATCGTAATATTATTGCTAACCCTAACTGTTCAACTATTCAGATGATGCTAGCACTTAAACCAATTTATGATGCTTACGGAATAGACCGTATTAACGTATCTACTTACCAAGCAGTATCGGGTGCAGGTAAAGAAGCAGTTGATGAACTTGCAAAGCAAACAGCTAATTTGATGAATGCACGCCCTATGGATAATAAAGTATTTCCAAAGCAAATTGCATTTAACGTTATTCCTCAAATTGATAGCTTTGAAGATAATGGCTATACGCGTGAAGAAATGAAAATGGTAAATGAAACTCATAAAATTTTGGGTGATACCACCATTGCAGTAAATCCTACATGTGTACGTGTTCCGGTATTTTTTGGTCACTCAGAATCAATTAATATTGAAACGCGCATGCCTTATGATTTTGAACACGTTAAGCAACTTTTAAAAGATGCACCTGGTGTTGAACTAATTGATGACGAAGGTGATTACCCAACAGCCGTGTCTGATGCAAGTGGTAACGATACTGTTTATATAGGCCGATTACGTGCTGATATTTCTCATCCTCATGGATTAAACATGTGGGTTGTAAGTGATAACACTCGTAAAGGTGCTGCAACTAACAGCATTCAAATTGCAGAAGAGCTTATTGCTAATTACATGTAATAGTTAATAGCGCTGAACACACTTTAGAAGCGGTAAACATTATTTGTTTGCCGCTTTTTGTTTATAGAGCTTGTCAATTTTTTGCCGTTTAATTTTAAAAGTATAAAAACTGATTGATAACACTCAATAAATTAATATTAGTAAAGATGTTTTAAGGCATTTATTTTCAAGGTGTTGCGATGGATATTAAGCCCTAACTGGTTTATAGTTTGTAATTGGAATAGAGCTTGCAATAAAAGTAGATTGTAATAATAAATGCGAGTCAGTCATTTGGCTGATAACAGCAATAATCAACACTATTTATGCACTTAAGCTTTAAGTGTTTTGTTAATATTTAAATATTAAAGGATCAGCATGCGCGGTTTAGTTACACTTATTATATTAGCGTCTGCATTGATAGTAAGGCCAGTTTACTCTCAAGACAGTACCCTATTAAAGGGGCCTAAAGGCGTTGACTATGGTGCGCAAGGGCGATCTATTGGGCCAATTAAATCAACAGATACACTTTGGCGCATAGCGGCCAAAGTGCGGCCAGATAACTCCGTCAGTATTTATCAAGTTATGCAGGCTTTGTATAACAAAAATCCCGGCTCATTCTTAGAACAAAACATTAACCATATTCAAAATGGTGCCTATTTAAAAATCCCTACCCTAGCCGAAATAAAAGGTGTAAATACGCAGCTTGCAAAGCAACGTTCTGAGCAAGATGATGAATTATGGGAAAAGAAAAAAAATGGCACACTTGAGCAAAGCGAAGTTACCTCTGCACAAACAAAAGTAACTCAAGCACGTAAAGTCGACGTAGATGATGCTAAAAAAGAGATACAGAAAGAATTAAATGAAATAAAAGTAGAGCAAGGTACTAAGCTGGTTGAGTTGCAACAACAATTTAAAAATTCTGTAAGTAATGTTGAAGAAATTTTAGTCGAAAATAATAATCTTAAAAAACAATTATCAGGAATTTCAAAAGATCTCGAAAATTTACGTTTACAACTAGGACAAGATAGTGAAATTCAAAATCAGTTAAAAGAACTCATTGCTAAACAAAACGAGATTATTGCACAACAAAAAAAGCAAGAGATAGTACCAAAAGAATCGTTTGATTTAAGCTCATTATTTTCAAACCCAATAGTGCTGGGCTTGTTAATGTTTATTCCTGGACTACTGATTATTTTTGCTGTTGTTATGTTTTTACGAAAACGAGCAAATAAGCAAGACGGGCCACAAAACGACGATGACTTTTTACCGCAAACTCCAACTTATGCTGGTGATGACGATTTAGGCTCAAGCTTAAATGACGATCCAATTGTCCCCGATCCTCTAGATGATTTAAGTGTTCAATTAGATGATAGCCTTGAAAATGATATGTTGCCTGATGATGATTTAGACGACGGCCTAGATGATTTTTCAGGTGGTGAGAATTTACTCGACCAAGACGAACTTGAAAGTCTATTAAGTGATGACATCATTTTTGATGATGAAAACACCGATGGCGATGATGAAAACACCGATGGCGATGATGAACTCGATATTTTTATGCAGCAAGGGTTTGATCAGCCTTCAGATGAAGGTTTAGAGGATATTGATTTAGACGTATCTGATGAACCAATAAACAATGATGAGATTTTAACTAATGACGATTTAGATAGCCTGTTTGATGAAGATGACAGTCTATCTGAGTTTGATGCAGTACAAACAAACGACGCTTTAGAAGATGATAGCTTAGAATCCCATGATGAAATGGCGGCTTTAAGTGAAGAGCTTGCAGCGGATGATGATTTTGATATAGATGAATTATTAGATCAAACATCAACTAAGTTAGATACCTCCAATGACTCTTTAGCTGAACCGGATACAGGTGATGACTTTGACTTAGATGATATAGATACCCTAATTGATGAAGCGAATGAACCAAAAAGTGATGTGATTGAAGATTCATTGGAAAGTGAGTTGCTTGATGAAGATGAGCTTGTAGATGAAAGCGACGACTTTGATTTAGACGATATAGATAGCCTAATTGATGAATCAAAAGCTGATGTGGTTGAAGATGAGCTTGTAGATGAAACTGACGACTTTGATTTAGACGATATAGATAGCTTAATTGATGAAGCCGTGGTGGATACTGCAGATAAATCATTAGTTGAAGAAACTGATGATTTTGATTTAGATGGTATAGATAGCTTAATTGATGAAGCAGCGGTTGACACTGCAGATGATTCATTAGTTGAGGAAAGCGACGACTTTGATTTAGACGACATAGATAGCTTAATTGATGAGGCAGCGGTTGATACTGCAGATGATTCATTAGTTGAGGAAAGCGACGACTTTGATTTAGACGACATAGATAGCTTAATTGATGAGGCAGTGGTTGATACTGCAGATGATTCATTAGTTGAGGAAAGCGGCGACTTTGATTTAGACGACATAGATAGCTTAATTGATGAAGCAGCGGTTGATACTGCAGATAACTCATTAATTGAAGAAACCGATGACTTCGATTTAGACGATATAGATAGCTTAATTGATGAGGCAGCGGTTGACACTGCAGATGATTCATTAGTTGAGGAAAGTGACGACTTTGATTTAGACGACATAGATAGCTTAATTGATGATGAACTAAAAAATCCAGATGTAAGAGATTCAGAAATTGATAATGCATTAGCAGACTCAGTTGAGGATTTAGCAGATGCCCAAGAAGAATTAAATGTTGATGATATTGAGTCGCTCGCTTCATCTTTAAATGAAGAGCCTGAACTTGAAGAAGCGCCTGAGCTTGAAGAAGAGCCAGAGCTTTACGATGAGCCAGAGCTTGCAGAAGAGCCAGAGCTTGAAAAAGAGCCTGAGCTTGAAGAAGAGCCAGGGCTTGAAGAAGAGCCTGAGCTTGCAGAAGAGCCTGAGCTTGACGATGAGCCAGAGCTTGAAAAAGAGCCAGAGCTTGACGATGTGCCAGATCTTGAAGAAGAACCCGAGCTTGAAGAAGAGCCAGGGCTTGAAGAAGAGCCGGAGCTTGAAGAAGAGCCTGAGCTTGAAGAAGAGCCTGAGCTTGAAGAAGAGCCAGAGCTTTACGATGAGCCAGAGCTTGCACAAGAACCTGAACTTATAGATGTAACGGTTGATGATTTTTCAGACACATCAGAGTCGCTTCTTGATCCTGAAGATGCACTTGAAGAATATACAGATGATACTTTAAAGAGCGTTGATGAGCTTTTAAGTGAGCTACAACAGGCCACTGATGACGACTATATAGAAACACCTGATTGGTCTTTAGATGAACTTGATGATGATATTGAAGAAATAGAAGTTGACCTTGGTGATGATCCACTAGCGAGCGACGATGACTCAGATCTTACAGAGACTGAAGACCAACTTGATAGCGAACTTGTAACGCCAAGTGAAGAGTTGGATGAATACCCTGAACTTGAATTAGACGATACTCAATCATTATTAGAGGATGAGCCACAAGAGCTTAAAGGAGATGCATCGGGTGATGAAAATGCAGTAGCAGCACTTAGTCAAACAGAGAAAGATCTCGCAAATGCGCTTATGGCAGATGGTGATTTAGATAGTTTAGAAGATGATTTTGATGATGAACTATTAATTGATAATGACTTCTCTGAATTAGAAACTGAAGATGAGTTGCTTAATGATGATTTACTTCAAGATATTAATGATGAGATTGAACCTGTTGAATCACCAAGTATGGAAGAGGACACTAAACCTCTAAACCTTGATGAGGTTCAAGAAACATTAGAAAGTGAGTTGCCATTTACCCCTGAAAAATTACAAGGGGATGATTTAGATGGTGAGGCACCGGGAATAGCTTCTAGTCAAGCTGAGCAAGATTTAGCAAATTCGCTTATGACAGATGCTGGTTTAGATAATTTTAAAGATAGTTTAGAAGATGATTTTGATGATGAACTATTAATCGATAATAACTTCTCTGAATTAGAAACTGAAGATGAGTTGCTTAATGATGATTTACTTCAAGAGATCAATGATGAGATTGAACCTGCTGAATCACCAAGTATAGAAGAGGACATCAAACCTCTTAACCTTGATGAAGTTCAAGAAACATTAGAAAGTGAGTTGCCATTTACCCCTGAAGAATTACAAGGGGATGATTTAGATGGTGAGGCACCGAGAGTCGCTTCTAGTCAAGCTGAGCAAGATTTAGCAAACGCACTTATGGCAGATGCTGGTTCAGATAACTTTAAAGATAGTTTAGAAGATGATTTTGATGATGAAATTTTAATTGAAAATGATTTTTCTGAATTAGATGCTGATTTTGACGAAAATAGTTTAGAACAAGCGCTAACTGATGAGTTATCAGACGAATCGCAAGAGCAAACAAATGCAGAGCGTGAAGCACAGTTAACAAGCTTAGATGAAGTGGGTAGTAATGATATTAGCTCTGATGATGAGCTGGATGAAGAGTTTATGTCAAATCTGACGCAAACTGATTTTGATTCATTACTTAGTGAGTTAGCAGAGCCCGAAGAACTAAATGTTGATGACAGCAGTGAATTTGATGTTGATTTTGATAGCCTATTAAAAGAAGACTTAGAGGCAGATGACTCATTAACTACAAAAGAGTCACTTGTTGAAAGTAGTGATGTTGAGCCGCTTGATAATGAGTTTGTAGATATTGATTCATTATTAGAAGAAAGTGACGATGCTGAACTTGAACACGAACCTTACACCGACGTTAATATGGATGTGGGCTTAAGTGAGTTTGATGCATTGCTGGCCGGTGATAACCCGACGGATGTTGATGCTGAAAGTGGTGGCTACTCAGCTAAACTCGATTTAGCGCGTGCTTATATTGAAATCGATGATTTTGATTCTGCGCTTAAAGTCATTGAGGATGTTATTAACAAAGGCCCTGAAGAAGTTCAAGAGGAAGCACTTAGCTTAAAAGCTAAACTAAAATAATTTAAATGTTTATAAAACCCCGTATTTGGCTTAGCTAAATACGGGGTTTTTTTATGTGTATTGGTTTGATTACGACAGGTCTCCTTTTATTGCATCGTTAGATAGCATAAAATGCCTCGTTCATTAGCACAGTAGGTAAAACGGTAATTATGCGAGTAGCACTTGGAGTTGAATACAACGGCGCACGTTATAGTGGTTGGCAGCGTCAATCACATGTAAATAGCGTACAGCAAGAAGTAGAAAAAGCGTTGTCGCGTATTTGTAATCATCCTGTTGAAGTTATATGTGCAGGGCGTACAGATGCGGGTGTGCACGGCACAGGCCAAGTAATACACTTTGAAACGCAAGCCGATCGCGATATGGTCGCATTTACACTCGGTATGAATACGTTAATGCCTAAAGATATTGCTATTCGCTTCGCCCAACCGGTTGCTGATGACTTTCATGCCCGTTTTAGTGCTACAGCTCGTCGTTATCGCTATGTTATTTATAACTCACCTTTACGAGGTGCTGTATTAAACGAGGGTGTTACGCATTTTCATCACCACCTTGATGAAGCAAAGATGCAAGAGGCGTGTCAGTACTTAATAGGTAAACACGATTTCACCTCTTTTAGAGCGATACATTGCCAAGCTAATACACCGACAAGAACAATTCATCACCTGTCGGTACAGCGCCAAGGTACTTACGTTATTATTGATATTAAAGCGAATGCGTTTTTACATCACATGGTACGTAATATCACAGGCAGCTTAATGGATGTTGGTTTACATAAACAACAACCTATATGGATAAAAGAACTACTTGATTGTAAAGAACGCGCAAAAGCCAGTGCTACCGCTAAGGCTGCTGGTTTGTATTTAGTGGATGTTGACTACCCTGAGCAATTTAATATTCCTCAAACACCATTAGGGCCTTTGTTTTTGCCTGATATAAATGTTTAGCTAGGGTTGTGTTAGTACTTTTTATAAGCACTTTTAACTACTAAGACCAGTTTTTTATACCGCGTTAGTGTAATTCATGTTTTAATTGAAAAAATTTGTCTGCTAATTGCTATTAGCAGGCTCGCGACACAGAACAGTATTAAGAGAGTTGCAAATGAGTTGGCTAGAAAAAATCTTACCTAAAACGACAAAATCATCAGGTCGTAAAGAAATCCCAGAAGGTGTTTGGGCTAAGTGTACATCGTGTGATTCAATTTTATATAAAGCTGAATTAGAAAAGTCATTAAACGTATGTCCTAAGTGTGACCATCACATGCGTGTTAGTGGCCGTAAGCGCCTAGAGCACTTTTTAGATGAAGGCGATCGTCTAGAGCTTGGTACACAACATGAGCCTAAAGACATTCTTAAGTTTAAAGATTCTAAAAAGTACTCTGACCGTATCAGTGCAGCGCAAAAAGCAAGCGGTGAAAAAGATGCACTTGTAGCTATGAAAGGCCGATTAAAAGGTATTCCAGTTGCAGCGGTAGCATTTGAGTTCTCATTTATGGGTGGTTCAATGGCTTCTGTTGTTGGCGCTCGCTTTGTTGATGCTGTTGATCAATGTTTAGAGCATAACATGCCGCTTATTTGTTTTTCTGCATCAGGCGGAGCACGTATGCAAGAAGCGCTTATGTCGCTTATGCAAATGGCTAAAACAAGTGCTGCACTTGCAAAAATGACTGAAAAAGGTCTTCCATTTATTTCAGTAATGACCGACCCAACAATGGGTGGTGTATCTGCATCACTTGCTATGCTGGGTGATATTAATGTTGCTGAACCTAAAGCGTTAATTGGTTTTGCGGGTCCTCGTGTTATTGAGCAGACTGTTCGCGAAACATTACCTGAAGGTTTTCAGCGTAGTGAATTTTTGCTAGAACACGGCGCAATTGACATGATTATTGACCGCCGTGAAATGCGCGATACCCTTGCACGCATTTTAGCTAAGTTTATGAACTTGCCTTCTACGGAACAAGAGCATAGAGTAGCGTAAATTTCAGCTTTACTGATTACACGCTATGACAAAAACAATACCTAGCCAATCATCAAGCCTTGATGATTGGCTCTTTTATTTAGAAAGTGTTCACCCCGCTAACATTGCAATGGGCTTAGAACGCGTTGCTAATGTTGCCAATAATATTGGTCTTTTAAACACACCAAGTAAAATTATTCTTATTGCCGGTACAAACGGTAAGGGCACCACTGCACGTTGCTTAGAGTCACTATTGCTAGCGCAAGGTTTAAGCGTGGGTACTTACGCATCTCCTCATTTAATTCGTTATAACGAGCGTGTACGAGTTAATGGCGAAGAATTGGCAGACCAATTTCATATAGATGCTTTTAACCTGCTTGAGCAAGGTCGCAAAGACACTCCTCTGACTTATTTTGAATATGGTACTTTGGGTGCGTTGGCAATTTTTAAACGCTGCAGCGTCGATTATGTATTGCTAGAGGTTGGTCTTGGCGGGCGCTTTGACGCTACAAATATAGTCAATCCTTATGCAAGCGTGATCACTACCATCGACTTAGACCACAAAGAGTACTTAGGTGATACACGTGAGCTGGTGGCTTATGATAAAGCCGGTATTTTTCGTGAAAATACGCCTGCTATTATTGGTGATTTAAATATTCCTCACACAATGACTGATTACGGCACAAAAATTAATGCCGATATGACGTTGTCCGGCAGTGACTTTATTTTTAAAGAAAATGCTGAGAGCTTTAATTGGCAATATAAAGAACACAACCTAGAAATAGATAAGCCAGCAATACCGTGTCAAAATGCAGCCACTGCGTTAACTGCGCTAAGTGTTTTAAACTTACTACCTAGCGAACAAATAATAAGAAATTGCCTAGCTAATTTAGTTGTAGAAGGGCGGTTTCAGCAGTTAAGTAGCGAGCCTTTAGTATTTACTGATGTGGCGCATAACCCTGAGTCAGCGCGTTATTTAGCCAATAAGTTATCAGGCTATAAAGATAAAGGCTTTAAAATTCATGCATTAGCCGCTATGCTTGCTGATAAAGATAAAGCGGGTGTACTTAAAGAAATAAGTCATCTGGTCGATGAGTGGTCATTAGCAAGTTTGAGTGGTCCGCGAGGCGACACTGCAAGTAATTTACAAAATGCGCTGCAGGGTATATCTCATCATAATACTGTTAATAGCTATGATAGCGTGGCACAAGCACTGAGTGTAATTCTACCAAAACAACAAAGTGATACTATGTTGATTGTATTTGGTTCGTTTTTTACAGTGGCTGACGCTATTAATTACTTTAAAAAATAGAGAGGATGTCGGTGAACTCAAGTTTTATTAATCGCTTAGTCGGAACAAGTATAGTAGTGATCGCAGCAATTGTGTTTATTCCTAATATACTCGATGGCGAAAAAGTGCATTATAAAGAAGGTTTTAAAGCGATTCCAGATCGCCCTGAGTTCAAAACAATCGATCTCCAAGAGTCAATTAATGAAAATATGGCTAATGCTGAGCCGTTAAAGCAAGATGAAATTGAAGATATTCAGGCTGACGATGAAGCTTTTGAGCAGCAAAACGCTATGGATGAGAGTGATTACGCCGTAGAGGATAAAGTTGTTGAAGCAACAATAGAGCCCAAAGCAGCACCCATTGTTAAAGCTAAACCAAAACCTATTGCACCGCGTAAAAGTGATGAAAACCTAACGAGCATGGCTTATGTTGTGCAACTGGGTAGCTTTTCTCATGCTGCAAACGTAAAAGCACTGCAGGCTAAGTTAAAAGCCAAGGGCTTTAAGACATTTACCAAACCGATTAAAACACCTAATGGTACATTAACTAAGGTTTTTGTTGGCCCATCTTTGAATAAAAATGAATTACAAAAAAAACTGCCAGAACTTAAAGAGCTTACTAAGTTAAACGGTAAAGTAACTCAGTATGAAGTAGCTAAGTAATTAGCGCTTTTAATAAGAAGTTTATCTTTAGCTTTTAGTAGTATTAGTTTTAAATATTCAGCAAGCATTCGAAAGAGCCTCGCCAAGCGGGGCTTTTTAGTTTTTATTACCCGTCTATTAATTATATTTGACCGCCGTATATTAGTATTTTTATATGTTAAATAATTGTATTAATTACATGGCAGTTATCTCCCGCTTAAACTTGCATACAAACGATGTTTGGGTATAGAATGCGCCCCAAATTAGCGACTAATTGGTTCTTATGATCTGGGTTGATTACGCCATTATTGGCATCATTGTATTGTCTACCATCATCGGTTTAATACGCGGCTTTGTTAAAGAAGCAATGTCATTAGCGGTATGGGCTGGCGCCTTTATCATCTCTAGCTTATTTTACCAATATTTAGCTTCCTTCCTAACAACCATTTCTGAACCCCTTTTAAGAAATGCGGCGGCCATAGCCATATTATTCTTTGCGACGCTACTGTTAGGCGGTTTACTAAACTATATTTTAGGTGAACTTGTACATCGTACTGGTTTATCGGGTACCGACCGTGTCTTTGGCATAGTGTTTGGTGCTCTACGAGGCGTGTTGGTCGTGAGCGCGTTACTCTTCTTTCTTGATGCTTTTACTGGTGCACCCAATACGCACTGGTGGGGCAATTCTATTTTGATTCCAGAATTTGGCTTTGTAGTTGAATGGTTCTTTTCGTACCTAGAAAACAACTCGAGCTTTTTAAATTCAGTAAACCGTTAATCGGCGAGGATAAATTACATGTGTGGTATCGTTGGAATAGTCGGAACATCCCCTGTTAATCAGGCGATTTATGATGGCTTAACTGTTTTGCAGCACCGTGGTCAAGATGCCGCGGGTATCATTACCATTGAGAATAATACGTTTAGCTTACGCAAAGCAAATGGCCTTGTGAAAGATGCCTTTCACACTCGTCATATGAAACGACTACAAGGCACAATTGGTCTTGGCCATGTGCGTTATCCTACCGCAGGATCTTCAAGCTCGTCTGAAGCACAACCTTTTTATGTTAACTCACCGTTTGGTATAGCGCTTGCCCATAATGGCAACCTTACTAATGCAGAAGAGTTAAAAGAGCAGTTGTTTTCAGAAGCCCGTCGCCATGTAAATACAACATCAGATTCTGAAATTTTACTTAATATCATGGCCCATGAATTAAGTAAATCTGATAAGTTGCATTTAGACCCAGAAGATATTTTTACAGCAGTAACCGAAGTAAACAATAAAGTAAGCGGTGGCTATGCAACAATTGCTATGATTATTGGCCACGGTATTGTTGCTTTTCGCGACCCTAATGGTATTCGCCCACTTGTATTTGGCAAACGCGAAACCGAGAAAGGTACTGAGTACATGTTTGCCTCAGAAAGCGTTGCATTGAAACCTGATGGTTTTGAGTTTATTCGCGATGTAGCCCCTGGCGAAGCAATATATGTAACTGAAGATGGTGAATTCCATTCACTTAGTTGTGCAGAGAAAGCATCTTATTCACCGTGTATTTTTGAATTTGTTTATTTTGCTCGACCTGATTCAACTATCGACCGTATGTCTGTTTATGCAACACGCGTAAACATGGGGACTAAACTAGGTGAAAAAATTGCACGTGAATGGGCTGACAAAGACATTGATGTAGTTATTCCAATCCCAGAAACGTCATGTGATGTAGCACTGGAAATTGCACGCGTACTTGATTTACCGTATCGTCAAGGGTTCGTTAAAAACCGTTATATTGGTCGTACGTTTATCATGCCTGGCCAAGAGATGCGTAAAAAATCAGTGCGTCAAAAGCTAAACGCAATTGATCGTGAGTTTAAGGGTAAAAACGTATTATTGGTTGATGACTCAATTGTTCGTGGCACAACATCAGCACAAATTGTTGAAATGGCCCGAGAGTCAGGCGCTAAAAACGTTTACTTTGCATCAGCAGCACCTGAAATACGCTTCCCTAATGTATACGGTATTGATATGCCTTCAGCGGCTGAGCTTATTGCTCACGGACGTGAAGTCGAAGATATTAATGCAAGTATTGGTTCTGATGGTTTAATCTTCCAATCGTTAAAAGATTTAATTGCTGCGGTTAGCCAAGAAAACCCTGAAATTACTAAGTTTGAAACATCAGTATTTGATGGACAATATATTACTGGCGATATTGATCAAAACTATTTAAACCGTATTGATAAGCTACGTAACGATTCAGCAAAAAGCACCCGCGAAAGTGCAATGTCTTCAGGTTTAGAAATTCACAACCAAGATGAAAACGAAGCTGATTAACGGTTAATAAATATTATACCAATTGCATTAAATAAGTGATCTATTATAGCGCTAAGGAAATAGCACAATAACAAGGCTAAAATTGTGACATATAGTTGTTCTATATGAATAATTTTTAACGCAGTTAGTGAGTTATTTAATTCGATAGAATGATCATGTTTTTAATAAAATTGGTATTATTAAACATAAAAAAAGGAGCTAATTAGCTCCTTTTTTGCGAAGGAAAGAAAGGGAACATTTCTATCAAACACGACTCTCTATTAGTTAAACTTTATTAAGTAAACATTGGGCTAACAATCCCATTTGTCCAAAGCATCGCTGTTACAGCTAAAATAATAACCAGTAATATTAATCCACACGTTACCACTGAGCTGGCATAAATAAAGCCACGTTCTTCAGGGATATGCATTAGTATTGGCACGCCTGTGTATAATAAATAAACAGAATAAGCTAACGCCACAATACCGATACATACGACAAACCAAAGCACAGGCCAAAATGCAGAAAGTGCAGACATAAACACAGGTGTTGCAGTATAAGCAGCTAGTTCTAGCGTTTGTGTAAATGTAGGTTTAGAACCAAATGTAACCGCCATCCAATGGGCTAAATACGCCAATGCAAAAACACCCGCTATTAAAGCAAAATACATCGCGCTTGCAATTAGCAGTGCACTATCGTGCGTTAAAAATACGGGATCGCCTGCGCCAATACTCCATCCTAAATAAACAGATGAGTAGTAGCCCATTATTGAAGGAAATAAAGCGATTAACAAAATGTGCGATAAACTATAGGTCAAACTTTCGTGGCGGTTATCAATTGTTTGCCATTCTTCGAGTGGGTGAGCATAAATGCCCCAGAGGTGATTTAGTATCATAGTGTGTACTCCATACAGGGAACGTATTATTGTTTTGGTTGATTTATTTTTATACAGTCTATGTACAGTTATGGTTCACTTATTTTGCAATGTCAAGTTAACTCGTTATTAACAATTTGATGTGTAAACATGTTTTGTTATTTTTAGCCATTTTTCTGTTAAAATAGTGGCCTATCAACCTATTTAAGTAACGAGTAGCCAACGTGCCCCATAGCCAACTTTTAGAGCCTATTAATGAATTTTTATTGTGTAACACGCCTGACGAGTGGGTTGAGCAAGCAATAAAAAAAGAAAACTTATCAATAATCTTAATTGATCATTTAATATGTGAATTAAAAGCCGCTCAAAGCGCTATGTTTTTAATACGTAAATACGCGGTAGATAAAGAGGGGAGCGACGCATTGCTAGAGTGGCTAAAGCCATTTGAAACGCTGATTTATAAACGAGAAGGAAATTGGCGCGATTTAGCGGCTAAAAATAAGCTAACTAAATCAATAATTCCTAAATCGAGTTCTCCATATGGGCAAGGTCTAATCGATAAAATGGTTCTATTGATAAAAGAAGAGCTGCATCATTTTTATCAAGTGCTCGAAATTATGGACGAGTATGGTGTTGAGTATCGTAGTATTACACCATGTCGTTACGCAAAAGGCATGCTCCGCCATGTTAAAACGTTTGAGCCCGATGCATTGGTCGATAAGCTAATAGTAGGCGCTTACATTGAAGCGCGTTCGTGTGAGCGTTTTGCAAAGCTAGCGCCACATGTTGACAAGCGTTTAGGTGATTTTTATATTTCGTTGCTACGTTCAGAAGCGCGTCATTACCAAGATTATTTAACTCTAGCGCAAGAGATTGCTGATTTTGATATTACCGATCGCGTAAACTTTTTTGGTGAAAAAGAAAAAGAACTAATTTCTACAACTGACGCTGACTTTAAGTTTCATAGCGGTGCTCCAATAGCGCAAAGTTAATTTTATTTTAAAAAATTAATATACTCTGCTATTTTCTGATTGCTGAAATTATGTTTTTTCATAATTTTAGCAATGCGTCCATTTTTAATTATTATATCAATTCCTCTATTAAATTTTTGCAAGTACTCTTTTGCCCTGTAATTTGATCTTGAGACAACTAAATATAGTTTATGAGAAGCAAGATCTGGCGATAAATACTTAATTTTATTATCTGAATCTTTGTTTTTACTGTGCTCAAGCCAATATTTTCCAACCTCTTTAGTACCCGCGACTAAATCAATACGCCCTTGATGTAGTAAATATAAGCTTGTAGGAAGGCTTTTAGTGGACGTTATTGCCAGCTCCCTATTTCTAGCAAACTCTTGGCTTACAAAGGCATTGTCTTCTGTGCCAATACTATAAGGTGTTAATGATTGAACTGTACCATCGAAACTAATAACACTCTCTTTTCGTTTGAAAACTCCTGAGTGAGCAACTGCAAGTGGACGAGAGAAGTAAAAAACTTCATTTCTTTTTAATGAATAAAAAGCACCTAAAATAGCGGTTTTTCTGTTTTTTTCTAATAGCTTTAAAGCGCGATCCCATGTCGTGAATTCTGGTTCGCTATTAATACCTTGCGTTTTAAGAGCTGATTCGGCTATTTCATATAGCCAGCCATTACTAGGTAGGTTTTCGCTAAAATAGGGAGGGTAGTTTTCAGTAACAATTTGCCAAGTTTGTGCGCTAAATACTTGTGTAGGAATGGCAATTACTACGATGAAAATTAACAGCTTAATCATTCAACCTCTCACTATTATTCATATATATAGATAAATAATAGTCAGAATTTTAAATTATGCGAAAGGCGTGCTAATTAATTCTTGTGATTGAGGGGTAACGACTAAATAAGAGCCTTGGGTATACCAGTCACCTAGCACTGTGCGAGTAAGTGTTTGTTCATTAACTTTATACGTATGAACATTAGGGCGGTGAGTATGGCCATGAATCATATTAGTAACGTTATGTTTGGCAAAGGTGTCAAGCACAGCTTCATCGACAACGTCTAAAATTTCGATAGGTTTATCAGCTTGGCTTAACTTACTTTTTTCGCGGGCATTACGCGCTATTTTTTTACGATACCAAAGCGGCATTGCAAGCATTAATTTTGGCCACCACCAACCACGGCTCTTTTTACGAAAATTTTGATATTCAGTATCTTGAGTACACATTTCGTCGCCATGTAAAATAACGGTAGGCGTACCATATAAATCAATAACTGTTTGCTCATCAAGTAATGTCATTGCGGCCATGTCAGCATATTGCTTGCGCATAATGAAATCACGATTGCCATGTATAAAATAAACAGGTGTGCCACCATCATTAACGGCGGTTAAATGTTTTGCTACATCGGCACTCAGTGCAGTAATGTAGTCATCTCCAACCCATACTTCAAAAAAATCACCCAAAATATAAAGTGCATCTACATCTTTATTTAGTATATGTGTATTTAAAAAGTCAAAAAATGCAGCGCTAATGTCGGGACGGTTTTCGCTTAGATGTAAATCTGCAATAAAGTAAGTTTGGCGAGTCATAGGTCAGTCTATTCTAGTTTTAAAAAAACGGGCATATACTTACTAGTATACACCCGCTTACATACTCACATAACATGAGTAAACGTTACTAGCTAACAGTAACGCTTTCGATGATCACATCTTCAAGAGGTACGTCTTGGTGAAAACCAGTACTACCTGTTGCAACTGCTTTAATCTTATTTACAATGTCCATGCCTTCTACTACTTCAGCAAAAACACAGTAACCCCAACCTTGCGATGTTTCGCTGCTGTGGTTTAAAAAGTCGTTGTTGTTCACGTTAATGAAAAACTGTGCTGTAGCTGAATGAGGATCAGGTGTACGTGCCATTGCTAAAGTACCTACTTTATTAGACAGGCCGTTATTAGCTTCATTCTGAATTGGGTCGTTTACGTCTTTTTGTTCCATACCTGGAACAAAACCACCGCCTTGAACCATAAAACCATCGATTACACGATGAAATATAGTGCCGTTGAAAAAATCAGCATTTGCATACTCTAAAAAGTTTTTAACTGTGTTTGGAGCTTCTTTCTCAAACATTTTAATGGTGATGTCACCAAAATTAGTGTGTAGAACAACCATGTGTTTTCCTATATACGGTTTAAATATTGGCGCTATTTTATCGTAGTTGGCTAAGATTAACAAAGTAGACGTTTGGTTTGTTATAAAGCGCTAGAGCGGGGGCTTTTCAAGTGGTAACATAACTGTTCAAGTAAATAGTCAAGGACTCAAAGTAAATGGTAAATATATACAACACACTCACGCGACAAAAAGAGCAGTTTAAACCTATGGTCGAAGGAAAAATCGACATGTATGTGTGTGGTATCACCATTTATGATTACTGTCATATTGGACACGCACGTACTTTTGTTGGTTTTGACGTTATTGTGCGCTACTTACGTCATATTGGTTACGATTTAAAATATGTGCGTAACATTACAGATATCGACGATAAAATAATTAAACGTGCGAACGAAAATGGCGAGTCAATAAACGACTTAACTGTGCGCATGACTAAAGCAATGCATGAAGATTTTGATAGCTTAAATATGCTGCGCCCTGATGTAGAGCCAACAGTCACAAGCCATATGGACGAAATTATCGTTATGGTTAAACGTTTGATTGAAAAGGGTCATGCTTATGTTGCTGCCGATGGCGATGTATTGTTTGATGTATCAACGTTTGAGCAATACGGTGCGCTTTCTCAGCAAGATTTAACGATGCTGCAATCAGGTTCTCGCGTTGAAGTAGCGCAAGACAAAGACGATCCACTTGATTTTGTTTTATGGAAAAAAGCAAAAGCAGGTGAGCCATCATGGTCATCACCGTGGGGTGAAGGGCGTCCGGGTTGGCATATCGAATGTTCGGCAATGAGCTCAAAGCATCTAGGTGAACATTTTGATATTCACGGTGGGGGTTCTGATTTACAGTTTCCACATCATGAAAACGAAATTGCGCAATCGTGCTGTGCAAATAACGGCAAGTATGTGAATACATGGATTCATACTGGCATGGTGCAAGTAAACAAAGAAAAAATGTCTAAATCGTTAGATAACTTTTTTACTGTACGTGAAGTTTTAAAAGCATACGATCCTGAATCTGTTCGTTACTTTTTAATTTCAGGCCATTACCGCAGCCAACTAAATTACTCGCAAGAAAATTTAGACCAAGCGCGTTCATCACTTGAGCGTATTTATACAGCGCTTCGTGATGTAGAACCTGTAAAGTGCGATTTAGAAGGCAATGAGTTTGTTGCTAAATTTAGAAAAGCAATGAATGACGACTTTAATACACCAGAAGCACTACCTGTGTTGTTCGAACTTGCTAAAGAGTTAAACCGCGTGAAAGACACTGATGCAGGTCAAGCTGGCAAATTAGCGTTTATACTGCGCAGCCTTGGTGAAGTGCTAGGGGTTGCTCAACAAGCACCGGAGGCTTTTTTACAAGGCGGACAAGATGACGATGAAGTTGCGACAATTGAAGCATTAATTGTAAAACGTAATGAAGCACGTACGAGTAAAAATTGGGCTGCTGCTGATGAAGCACGTGATGCGCTTAATGCATTAGGTGTAATACTTGAAGATTCAGCCGGTAAAACAACGTGGCGTAAAGCATAAGCGTTTAAAGTAATACACGTTAAACTAAAAAAGGGTTGCCAAATGGCAACCCTTTTTAATTTTTTAACAGCTTAGCTGTGATATTTCTCACACGCTTCAAGTGTGTTTTCAATTAAGCTAGCGACCGTCATCGGGCCAACGCCACCTGGTACAGGTGTAATAAAATGCGCTTTTTGTTCAGCCACACTGTATTGAACATCACCCACTAATTTACCCGTATCTAAACGGTTAATGCCCACATCGATAACGATAGCGCCTTCTTTTATCCAATCTCCAGGTATAAATTCAGGTTTACCTACAGCCACAACGAGTAAGTCCGCGCGGCGAACATGTGTTTCTAAATCTTGAGTAAACTTATGGCACACTGTGGTAGTACAACCGGCTAATAAAAGCTCTAGCGACATAGGACGACCAACAATGTTTGATGCGCCAACAACCACTGCATGCATCCCTTTATAACGTACACCCGTTGAATCAAGTAATGTAATTATACCTTTTGGCGTACATGGGCGAAGGGCAGGCATACGCTGTGCTAATCGACCAATGTTATATGGATGAAATCCATCAACATCTTTATGTGGGGTAATGCGTTCTAAAATCTTTTCAGCATCAAGACCTTTTGGCAGTGGTAACTGCACTAAAATTCCATCAACTTCGGCATCATTATTTAGCTCGTCAATTAAACCTAAAAGAGTTTGCTCTTGTGTGTCTGCTGGTAAATCAAATGATTTAGAGATAAAGCCTACTTCTTCACAGGCTTTGCGTTTTGAACCAACATAAACTTGGCTTGCAGGATCAAGTCCTACAAGTACTACTGCAAGTCCTGGTGCACGTAAACCATTTGCTACACGTTCACTTACGCGTTCTGCTACAGCGCTACGTACTTGTTTTGCGATTGCCTTACCATCAATGATGTTTGCCGTCATGGGTGACCTTTAATTGGGGTTAATTAACTAGATACCGATACTCTAAAAACGAATGCATAATAAAATAGGGGTAAAAATGCTAATAAAGAAAACATACTCTTTATTTAACTCGTTTTATAATGTGCTTACTATTTTCGCAGAAAAGCATAGCAGCGCCAAGTTGCTTTTAATGTATATAACATTTGAGTTATTAAATAGTTTAAATTTCAGCCTACTATTGTAATATTTAACCATTGTGGACTAAAAATGAGCACTTGATTGGTTTTATTAAAAAAACGTTTGACCTAACCCCGTCAAATCACTATTATGCACCCCGTTGTCAACGAGGTCACTCGCTAACAATAATAAGTTTCGGCGATTAGCGCAGTTTGGTAGCGCACTTGGTTTGGGTCCAAGGGGTCGCAGGTTCAAATCCTGCATCGCCGACCATTTTTATAATTTATTATAATCGAATAGCTTATTGGTAAACTATGAAGTTTTCGATGCGCCCATAGCTCAGCTGGATAGAGCAACGCCCTTCTAAGGCGTGGGTCGAAGGTTCGAATCCTTCTGGGTGCACCATTTGAAAACATGTAAATATAGCGGTGATTGTAGCTCAGTTGGTAGAGCCCCGGATTGTGATTCCGGTTGTCGTGGGTTCGAGCCCCATCAGTCACCCCATTTACAACGAATATCGGCGATTAGCGCAGTTTGGTAGCGCACTTGGTTTGGGTCCAAGGGGTCGCAGGTTCAAATCCTGCATCGCCGACCATTTTCTTAAAATGGTCTTAAACTCTCAGTTTAAGTGTTCAGTATGAAAAAAGAAGTTAACTCTTCAATGTCGGCGATTAGCGCAGTTTGGTAGCGCACTTGGTTTGGGTCCAAGGGGTCGCAGGTTCAAATCCTGCATCGCCGACCATTTTCTTATCTAATAAGAATAATAAGTAAACTCCTCTAAGTTATAAATCTAAATTCGTTAACCTATAATTCTATTAAATAATTTGTACTTTATTCTATTCAATGCTCAGTTAGCCTGTTTTTTATTCAGTTAGCCCCTATAGTCCCTTATCTAGTCCAAATAATTGCCCCCTATACTCGACTATCATAAATATTAGGTTATAATGCCGCGTCTATTGTTTAACATAGTGCCCGAAGGGCAAAGCAGCAATGGTATCTCATGGTAGCGACGGATGCTTTTAAGTGTGAAAAACCGCTTAAACTTTATCAAGACTCATGCAGATCACTTTGTTTGTAAAGGAAGGCGAACAGTCGCCAAAATTGAATATTGAGGTAAATCATGCAAGTTTCTGTTGAGACGACCCAAGGCCTTGAGCGCCGTATAACTATCACCGTTCCTTCAGAGAACGTTGAGACCGAAGTAAAAAAACGCCTACAACAACTGTCAAAAACACAGCGTATAGATGGTTTCCGTGCTGGTAAAGTTCCAGTATCTGTAATTAACAAGCGTTTTGGCCCTGCAGTTCGTCAAGAAGTTGCTGGCGAAGTAATGCAACGTAATTTTTACGAAGCAATTGTTTCTGAAAAAATTAACCCAGCTGGCGCGCCTACATTCGCTCCTAAATCACTTGAAGCTGGTAAAGATTTAGAATTCTCAGCAACGTTTGAAGTTTACCCTGAAGTTGAAGTTCAAGGTTTAGACAAAATTACTGTTGAAAAACCAGCGGTAACAGTAACTGACGAAGATTTAGCTAACATGCTAGAAACACTTCGTAAGCAACATGCAGCGTGGGCTGATGTTGATACAGCTGCTGGCGAAAACGACCGTGTAACAGTTGACTTCGTAGGTACTATCGACGGTGAAGTATTTGAAGGCGGCAAAGCTGAAGACTTCCCATTAGAACTTGGCCAAGGTCGTATGATCCCAGGTTTTGAAGATAATATCGTAGGTAAAAAAGCAGGCGAAGAAGTAGTTGCTGATGTAACCTTCCCTGATGATTACCACGCTGAAAACTTAAAAGGTAAAGCGGCTCAATTCACTATCACAGTGAAAAAAGTTGAAGCGCAAGAATTACCAGAATTAAGCGAAGAGTTTGCAACTAAATTCGGTGTTACCGAAGGCGGCGTAGACGCGCTTAAAGAAGAAGTTAAAAAGAATATGACACGTGAGCTAGACCAAGCGGTTAAAGCAAGCGTTAAAGACCAAGCAATCAAAGGTCTTTTAGCTAACAACGAAATCGACGTGCCTAAAGCACTTGTTGATCAAGAAGTTGATGCTCTACGTCAGCAAGCAGCTCAACGTTTTGGCGGCGACGCTCAAAACATGCCTGAGCTTCCAGCTGAATTGTTCCACGAGCAAGCTGTAACACGTGTTAAAACTGGCCTTTTATTAGGTGAAGTGATTAAAGCTAACGAGATTAAAGTTGATGACGCTAAAGTTGAAGCATTAATCGCAACGGTAGCTTCTGCATACGAAGATCCAACTGAAGTAGTAGAGTACTACAAAGGTAATGATCAACTTATGCAGCAAATGCGTAATGTAGCAATGGAAGAGCAAGCTGTTGAAGCTATTTTAGCTAAAGCAACTGTAACTGATGTTGAAAAAGCATTTGATGACATCATGAATCCACAGCAAGGTGCTTAATAAGTCATTGACTTAAGCTCTCGCTAACGATTAAATGGCTCGTGTTACTCTGTTTATACAGCGTGCCCGGGCCATTTTAGTTTTTGGCTCTAAATTTGCGAAAAACGATAACTATGCTTCCTTATAATAAGGATAAGTATAAGCGCATAAGGAATTAAATAAGTATGAATACTGGTATTACAGATCCCCTAAATGCATTGGTCCCAATGGTTGTTGAACAAACACCAAAAGGCGAGCGCTCGTATGATATTTATTCGAGATTATTAAAAGAGCGTATTATCTTTTTAACAGGTCAAGTTGAAGACAACATGGCAAATCTGATCTTAGCGCAAATGCTATTTTTAGAATCAGAAAACCCTGATAAAGATATCTTTTTATACATCAACTCACCAGGTGGTTCAGTAACTGCGGGCATGGCTATCTACGACACAATGAATTTCATCAAACCAGATGTAAGTACAATATGTGTTGGGCAAGCCGCAAGCATGGGTGCTTTTTTACTTACTGCTGGTGCAAAAGGTAAGCGTTTTTGCCTACCAAACTCACGCGTGATGATTCACCAACCATTAGGTGGTTTCCAAGGTCAAGCGTCTGACTTTGAAATACACGCTAAAGAAATTCTGTCTATTAAAGATAAGCTTAATCGCTTAATGGCTGAGCACACAGGTCAACCATTAGATATTATCTCTAAAGACACAGATCGTGATAACTTTATGAGTGCTTCGCAAGCTGTAGATTACGGCTTAGTAGACTCTGTATTTACAAATCGCGATAAAAAGTAAGCGTTTGGTGAGCAGGTTGCCTGCTTACTACTTAGAGTTACTATGCGGAAATCAATAAATTTTGGTATAGTTAAAGCGTATTGAAATAGCCGCCAATAATTTTGGTGGCCAACGTAATAAAATGAGGTAGCTGAATGTCTGACACTCCTACAGACGGCGACAAAAGTAATAAATTGTTATACTGCTCTTTTTGTGGCAAAAGCCAACATGAAGTGCGTAAATTAATTGCAGGCCCTTCAGTATACGTTTGTGATGAATGTGTAGAGTTGTGTAACGATATTATCAGGGAAGAGATCAAAGACATTGCTCCTAAGCATGATACGTCTGACAAACTACCTGTACCAAAAGAAATTCGTAAACACTTAGACGATTACGTTATTGGTCAAGACCATGCTAAAAAAGTATTGTCTGTAGCGGTATACAACCATTACAAGCGCCTGCGCAATCAATCGACTAAGCAAGACATTGAATTAAGTAAAAGTAATATTTTGCTTATCGGCCCAACAGGTAGTGGTAAAACATTACTTGCAGAAACGTTAGCGCGTCTACTTGATGTGCCGTTTACTATGGCCGATGCTACTACATTAACCGAAGCAGGTTATGTAGGTGAAGATGTTGAAAACATCATTCAAAAGCTTTTACAAAAGTGCGATTACGATGTTGAAAAAGCGCAACGCGGTATTGTCTACATTGATGAAATTGACAAAATTTCTCGTAAATCAGATAACCCGTCAATTACACGTGATGTATCGGGCGAGGGCGTTCAACAGGCGCTACTTAAACTGATTGAAGGCACCGTTGCTTCGGTTCCACCGCAAGGTGGTCGTAAACATCCACAACAAGAGTTTTTACAAGTAGATACATCTAAAATCTTGTTTATTTGTGGTGGTGCATTTTCAGGCTTAGATAAAGTAATTGAGCAACGCAGCCATAAAAATACCGGTATCGGTTTTGGCGTTAGCGTAAAAGAGTCTGCGGCGAGCCGCTCTTTAAGTGAAACATTTAAAGACGTAGAGCCAGAAGATTTAGTTAAATACGGCTTAATTCCTGAGTTTATAGGTCGTTTGCCGGTAGTTGCTACGTTAACAGAACTTGACGAAGCTGCTCTTGTGCAAATATTGAGTGAGCCTAAAAACGCGATTACTAAACAGTTTTCAGTATTGTTTGGTATGGAAGACGTTGAACTTGAGTTCCGCGATGATGCCTTAGCTGCAATTGCACACAAAGCAATGGAGCGTAAAACTGGTGCACGTGGTCTTCGTTCAATCGTTGAAGGTGTATTGCTTGATACTATGTACGAGCTTCCTTCAATGGATGACGTAAGCAAAGTGGTTATTGATGAAACCGTTATTAAAGGTGAGTCAGACCCAATCTTGATTTATGAAAATAATAAACAAGATAAAGCCGCATCAGAATAGTTTTTAAGCTATTTGAATGAAAAAAGGAGCCTTAGGCTCCTTTTTTTATAATTAATTTAATCGAGTAAGGGAAAATTGTTGAACTTTAATTAGGTTATCCCCATATACTTGAGTAATCTTTAAAATAAATGAAGTGCGAAGAGAAACTATAATGACGCTTGAGAGAACCGACCGAGTCGAAATCCCAGTCCTAGCACTGCGCGATGTTGTGGTATACCCGCACATGGTGATCCCGCTTTTTGTAGGCCGTGAAAAATCAATAAAATGCCTAGAAGCGGCAATGGACAAAGACAAACAAATTTTCTTGGTTGCACAAAAAGATGCAACTGTAGATGAACCAGAACAAGATGATATTTATCGTATCGGGACTATTGCCACTGTACTTCAGTTATTAAAATTACCAGACGGTACAGTAAAAGTTTTAGTGGAAGGTACACAGCGCGCGCAAATTGAAGACTTTGTTGATAATGATGACTTCTTTGTTGCTAATGCTCAATTTATTGAATCTGATTTAATTGATGAGCAAGAGCAAGATGTATTTATTCGCAGCGCGATTAGCCAGTTTGAAGGCTATGTAAAGCTTAATAAAAAAATTCCACCTGAGGTACTAACTTCAGTTTCAGGTATCGATGAGCCTGCGCGCTTAGCCGATACAATGGCTGCACACATGCCATTAAAAGTACCTGAAAAGCAAAAAGTGCTAGAAATTTCAAGCGTGACAGAACGTCTTGAATATTTAATGGCATTAATGGAAGGCGAAATAGACTTACTGCAAGTTGAGAAGAAAATTCGTACCCGCGTTAAAAAGCAGATGGAAAAATCTCAACGCGAGTATTACCTCAACGAGCAAATGAAAGCCATTCAAAAAGAGCTTGGTGAACTTGACGATGTACCTGACGAATTTGAAGCACTTAAAAAGCGCATCGAAGAATCAGGTATGCCAACAGAAGCACAAGAAAAAGCGACCACAGAGCTTAATAAGCTTAAAATGATGTCGCCAATGTCTGCAGAAGCTACCGTAGTGCGCTCATACATCGACACGTTAATTAATGTGCCATGGAAAAAACGCTCTAAAGTGAAGAAAGACTTAGCAGGCGCACAAAAAATCCTTGATAGCGATCACCATGGCTTAGATAAAGTTAAAGAACGTATTTTAGAGTACCTCGCGGTACAACAGCGTACTAATAAGCTTAAAGGGCCAATTTTGTGTTTAGTGGGCCCACCAGGTGTGGGTAAAACGTCATTAGGTCAATCTATTGCGCGTTCTACTGGTCGTAAATATATTCGTATGGCGCTTGGCGGCGTACGCGACGAAGCTGAAATTCGTGGGCATCGTCGTACTTATATCGGTTCTATGCCAGGTAAGCTAATTCAAAACATGACTAAAGTGGGCGTTAAAAATCCACTGTTCTTGTTAGATGAAATCGACAAAATGTCATCAGACATGCGTGGCGACCCAGCATCAGCACTTTTAGAAGTACTTGATCCTGAGCAAAACAGTCACTTTGCAGATCACTACCTTGAAGTTGATTACGATTTATCTGATGTTATGTTTGTAGCTACATCAAATAGCTTTAATATTCCTGGTCCATTATTGGATCGTATGGAAGTTATTCGCTTATCGGGTTACACCGAAGATGAAAAGCTAAACATTGCAAAAGAACACTTAATCACCAAGCAAGTTAAGCGCAATGGCTTAAAAGAGCATGAGATTGAAATTGAGGATAGTGCAATTATTGGCATTATTCGTTACTACACGCGTGAAGCGGGTGTACGTAATTTAGAGCGCGAAATTTCAAAGTTATGCCGAAAAGCAGTTAAAAATATCTTAATTGAAAAAGACACTAAAACAGTAACTATCAATCAAGATAACCTAGAAGACTTTTTAGGTGTACAACGCTTTGATTATGGTAAAGCTGAAGATGGCGACCGTATTGGTCAAGTTACAGGTTTAGCATGGACAGAAGTTGGCGGTGATTTGCTAACAATCGAATGTGCAGCTGTACCAGGTAAAGGTAAACTTACCTATACCGGTTCACTGGGCGATGTAATGCAAGAGTCGATTCAAGCGGCAATGACGGTAGTACGTAATCGTGCAGATACATTTCGTATTAACAGCGATTTTTACGAAAAACGTGACATTCACGTACACGTACCTGAGGGCGCTACACCAAAAGATGGTCCAAGTGCGGGCGCAGCAATGGTAACGGGTCTTGTATCTAGCTTAACAGGTAATCCTGTACGAGCAGATGTTGCAATGACCGGTGAAATTACGCTACGTGGTGAAGTACTTCCTATTGGTGGCTTAAAAGAGAAATTATTGGCAGCGCATCGTGGTGGAATTAAAACAGTCATCATTCCAAAAATTAACGAACGTGACTTAAAAGAGATCCCAGAAAACGTACTGGCAGGCTTGGATATTCACCCAGTTACTTGGATTGACGAGGTGTTAAAGCTTGCTTTAGTGCATCCTGTTGAGAGTTTTTCGGTCGAAACACCTAAAAACCAAGAAAAAAGCTAAAAAAAGTGCTTTTTAGGGCTTTTCAAATCTAAACGGTATGATAAGTTAAGCACTGGTTTTCAAGCCTAGCCCTTATGGGGCGTAGGCTTAAGAAAAATATAATCATGTGAGCATTAAAAGTTTGCTCTAAAATTTTCAAAATAGTGATGTTAGTTTAAAAAACCATCGCTCTTGATAATAACAATGAAAGAGGATGATATTGTGAATAAATCTCAATTAATCGATCAAATCGCAGCTGATGCTGACATTTCTAAAGCGGCTGCAGGTCGTGCACTAGATTCATTCATCGAATCTGTATCTGGCGCGCTAAAAGAAGGCGACTCAGTTGCACTTGTTGGTTTTGGTACTTTCTCAGTACGTGACCGTGCTGCACGTTCAGGCCGTAACCCGCAAACTGGTGAAACAATCCAAATTGCTGCTGCAACTATTCCTGCTTTTAAAGCCGGTAAAGCGCTTAAAGACGCAGTAAACTAATCACTGTTTTAAACACATTAGTTATGGCGAGTGTAAAGTTACTGATTCACCACAACAGATGAATTAAGTAACTTTACCGCCAGTTACTTCAAGTGAAAAAGCGTATCTGGTAAGATACGCTTTTTTTACATGTGACAAGGTAAAATACCTTGATCAAAAAGAGATAAACAAATGCTTGAGAAAATCAGAGAAGGTTCGCAAGGACCTGTAGCCAAAATAATTTTAGGCGCGGTGATTTTATCTTTTGCCTTAGCAGGGATCGGTAGTTACTTAGGTCAAACCACAGAACAACCCGTTGCTGAAGTAAATGGAATTAAAATTAGTCAAACCGATTTTAACCGTGCTTACCAAAATGAACGTAGCCGTTTAGAGCAACAATTTGGTGAATATTTTACACAAATTGCCGCTGATCCAAATTACATGGCGCAAATTCGCCAAGGTGTAGTTGACCGCTTAGTACAACAAGAATTGCAATCACAGCTAGCGGCTGATTTAGGCCTTCGCGTAAGCGACGAAAGTGTACGTAAAACAATTTTAGAACTACCGTACTTTCAAATTGGTGAAAAGTTTAATAACGATCGTTACTTACAAGTAATTCGTCAAATGAACTTTCAACCAGATGCTTTTCGTGAATACTTACGTAAAGATATGACACGCAGCCAAGTAGTATCGGCTGTTGCAGGTACAGACTTTGCACTAGAGAGCGAGCTTAAAAGTGCAATTGCTCTACAGCAGCAAACTCGTAGTATTGATTATGTAGTAGTAAACAAAGAAGCGCTTGCCGCGAACGTTGAAGTATCAGATCAAGAAGTGTCTGATTACTACGACCTAAACGCATCACAATTTTTGTCTCCAGAGCTTATCTCAGTAAGTTATATTGAGCTTAAAGCAGCAGATATTAATGTTGAATCGGTAACCGAGGATGACGTTAAAGCGTATTACGAGCAAAATAAAGCACAATATGTTGAGCCAGAAAAGCGCCGCGTATCACATATCTTAATTGATAACAGTGAAGACGATGACGCAGCTAAAGAAAAAGCCAATGCACTTCATGCACAACTAGAGCAAGGTGCAGACTTTGCTGAGTTAGCGCAATCATCATCTGACGATATCGTTAGTGGCGAAATGGGCGGCGACCTTGAATGGATTGAACGTGACGTAATGGACCCTGCATTTGAAGACGCGACTTTCGCACTGCAAAACAAAGGTGATATTTCTGAGGTTGTTGCTTCTGAGTTTGGTTATCACATAATTAAATTGACAGACATTCAACCACAACAAGTTAAAGCGTATGACGATGTTAAAGCTGACTTACGTGCTGAATTAGAACAAGCTGAAAAAGTAGATGCGTTTTACGAAAAGCAAACAGAAATGGGCGCACTTGCATTTGAAATTTCAGACCGCTTAGACGACGCTGCAGAAGTTGCTGAAGTGGAAGTTAAATCTACACCTCTTTTAGCACTTAATGCTCTACCGGAGCCTTTAAACAGCCCTGCAGTTGTAACAGCACTAACATCAGTTGATTTACTTGAAGATAAAGTAAACTCTGAAGTTATTGAGCTTGGTGAGGAGCATGCAATTATTGTTCGTATTAACGAGCATAAACCTGCTGCTACTAAAGCGCTGGATGAAGTAAGCGAGCAAATTAAAGCGCGTTTAGTTAATGAAAAATCATCTGAGCTTGCTAAAGAAAAAGCGCGTAGCTTATTTGCAGAAGTACAAGCAGGTAAGAGCTTAAACGATGTAGCAAACGAGCAAAGCTTGACGGTGCGTCAAGAAGCGCAGTTAACACGTCAAAGCTACACTGTTTCACCTGCTATTGTGACTCAAGCATTTAAAATGGCTCACCCAGCAGATTCTGCGGTAGTTGAGCTTGTTAATTTAAATAATGGTGATGCAGCAATTGTTGCGCTTAAGTCGGTAACAGATGCACAAGTTGCAGCTAACATTGACCCTCAAGCAAAACAAAGCATTACTATGGCGCAAGCTAATAAAAACTACATGGTATTTATTGAAGCGCTTAAAGCCAATGCTGAACTTAACTTACCAACGGCTACACAAACTGTTGAGTAATTAATTTAGTTCATAAAGAAAGGCGCTTTTTAA